>JAYTOA010000140.1:0-3082 GCA_043748015.1 Flavobacteriales bacterium | reverse complement strand
TTAATCATACTCAATCACAGTGGTGGCGGTTCCCGATCTGCTTGCTGGACCATGCGTGCTGTGGCTTATGCTGACAGTGCTTGCGATGGAATGTTATTGCAGAAAACGTTTATGATGACAGGTGCCTCGGGTGGAATGGTCGGTGCAGCTTACTTGAGAGAGCTTATGCTTCAGAAGGCTTGGGGCGCGGATATCAACTTATATGATTCACAATATGCTGAAAATATTTCCAAAGATTTATTGAATCCGATTTTACTTTCTGCAGCTACAAACGATTGGTTCATTCGCTATCAAAGACTTTACGATGGCGAGTATTCATATTCAAAGGATAGGGCAACAGCGTTTGAGGAACAATTGGCGCGCAACACCGATGACGCCTTCAACCGACGGTTGAGAGATTACTCGCAGCCGGAAAAGGATGCGCTCATTCCGATGATGATTTTGTCTCCTACCATTGTCAATGACGGAAGAAGACTCATCATTGCTTCACAACCTGTAAGTTATCTTACCAAGGCTTTCCACGCAATCGGCGGTCATCACGAACTTCCTGAAGACATTGAATACGCGAATCTTTTTGAAATGAACGACGCAATGAATCTTCGATTTAGTTCGGCACTGCGAATGAATGCGACGTTTCCTTATGTAACGCCCATGACTACACTTCCGAGCGATCCGCCTATTGATGTATTGGACGCCGGTGTGCGGGATAATTTTGGATTGAAAACTACCATGCGATTTTTATATGCTTTCAGAGAATGGATCAATGAAAATACCAGTGGAGTTGTAATTGTTCAGGTGCGTGATTTGCCGAAAAATAAAGATCTCAGTGATCACTCATCATCGCTTATGGGCAAATTTTCCGGACCAATTGGAGGCATTTACGGTAACATCACAAAGACGCAAGATTACAACAGCGAGCAGGCATTGAGATACATGCAGGGCTGGTTTGGTGAGCGTATTCACGTGGTGACTTTTGAGTTGGAGCAAAGCAAAACAACTCACATTTCGCTTAACTGGCATCTTACGAAGTCTGAGAAATTGCAGATACAACGTTCTGTAAACGACACCTACTTTCAGGAGCAATTACAAAGGCTGAAGGAATTGCTTGCCATGTAATTTGAATAGGCGATGATTTTTTTTACGAGAAAAATTTCTCCGCTTCATTCACCACTTGTCTAATTGAAGCTTCATCAGTTTCGGCCCAGTTCATATCAAACAACTTAAAGGGCATCGGTGATTCTACCACAAGTCGACCGCTCAGATGATAATCTGATATGCTTTTATGAAGCACAGAATGAAAAGTATCAGGTCTGATTCCACCGCCAGGCATGATGGCAATTCTCCCTGATGATTGTTCTTCAAGTTGTACAATCATTTCTATTCCCTCAGGTCCTGTTCCTTTTCCTCCTGAAGTGAGCACACGCACGCAGCCGCTGTCTATGATGGCTTCCAGCGCTTCCGGCAAATTGGGTGTGCAATCAATAGCCCGATGAAAAGTGACCGGGTAAGGTTTGCAAAACGCCACCAATTCAGTCGTGAGTTGATGATCAATCTCACCGCTGCTCTTCAACATTCCCAAAACAAATCCATCGGCTCCTGCTTTCTGAAGACTTTCGATTTCCATCTTCATCACATCCACTTCATGCTGGTCGTAACAAAAGTCGCCTTCTCTTGGTCGTATCATTACAAACACGGGTAGGTCAACGTTTTTTTTCACTGCTGTAAGCAAGCCATTGCTTGGTGTAATGCCTGCCGTTGCCAGCGCTGAGCACAATTCAATTCTTGTTGCACCACCTCGTTGTGCATTGATACATGATCGAACACTTGATGCAACGACTTCTATTGTAAATGACTTCATAAAATATCTTCTTAGACTTGTGGTCAAAAGTATTCTCTATGCGCACTATTGGTTTTGTCTTATTTCTATCATTTTCCTCCTGCGAAATTTTTGCAGAAAAAAATCCTGATTCACTTCGCATCGAAAATCTTGTATTCGAAGGTGCCGGAATTCGAGGTATTGCGTACTGTGGTGCGTTGATGGAACTGGATGAGCGAGGTTTTCTACAGTGTATAGATCACGTGGGAGGCACGTCTTCCGGATCGATTACCGCTTGTCTTGTGAGCATTGGATATACGTCTGCCGAAATATTCGACGTGATTGGCAGCACTGATTTTGGAAAATTCAATGACGGAAGAATGGGCTTGATTGGTGGTGTATCACGACTACGACGCAAATTGGGTTATTACAAAGGCAAAGCATTTTTAAAATGGATGGAAGTTTTAATTGAAGCGAAAACGGGAAGCAAGAACACCACTTTCAAAGAATTGAGTGGTATGTGTAATGCTCAGACGGGTTGTGTTTACAAAGACCTCGTGATTGCTTCAACTAGTCTTAATCATCAGCGCACCATCTATTTTTCTGCTGAAACTTACCCTGATATGCGAATTGCAGACGCAGTGCACGCATCGATGGCCATTCCACTGTATTTCGAACCGGTGGTAGTGACGCCAAGTGGTGCTGTTGTTGATCATAAGAAATTGACAAAGGAAGATCACCTATGTGTTGATGGCGGATTCACTGCAAATTTTATCATCAATTATTATGATACTAAAGACGAGCGTGGTGAGGTAATCTACGCCCCAACTCTTGGTCTAAGGCTCGATTCTGACGAACAGATCAACAACGATCAGGACGATAAACATCTCGCTTATCAGCAAATTTCTACCACCGGAGATTTCGTTGGTGCATTTTTTTATATGATCAAAGAGACGTTGAATCGGCAGCAATTGACCGACGTGGATTGGGGCCGGACGGTATCAATCAGTGATTGCGGCATGAGTCCGAAGGTGAAGAAATTGTCCGTTGCAGAAAAGGATCAGCTTATCAATGCAGGGCGAAATGGTGTGCTGAACTTCGTCGAGAAATGAACGATTGACGAAATGGTTACTGATAGTTGTCACTCAAATATCCCTCCTATTATGATCTAAGTTTTGTACAGAGTCATTTTATAAAAATACGTTTGTTGTGCATCATTGATTGGATGCAACAAATGAAATGAAGCACGAAATTATCTTTATTGAG
>JAYTOA010000139.1:0-5332 GCA_043748015.1 Flavobacteriales bacterium | reverse complement strand
CTATAAACTCAACCGAAGGTACTTTGGCAAAAGGCTCTTTGACCGCGTCACTATTGCTATGGCTTCAAATTACTTGTAAACTCCGAAAGAATCAAATTAAGGAATGCCCTCTAAGTCACTAGCGCTGCCAGGAACTCCGAACTATGAACTTTGTGCGCTCCACGTCATGAGCCCACAAATCACTAACTCACCAAATCAAAAAATGCCTACGCCCAACTCGCAATCTTCTCCGCGCGGTAAGTTCCCGCTTCAAGTTTCTCGCGCACTTTGATGAATGAATCAATGGTGTACTGAACGTCTTCGAGTGTATGAACAACTGTCGGGATCAAACGCAACATGATCACATCTTTCGGTACTACCGGATAAACCACGATCGAACTGAAGATGTTGTAAGTCTCGCGCAGGTCGAGTGTCACGTTGGTGGCTTCGCCCAATGATCCTTTGAGGAAGACCGGTGTTACTACTGAATCTGTAGCGCCGATATCGAAGCCGGCATTTTTCAATCCTGTTTGTAATGCCATGGCGATTTTCCAAAGCTGTTCCTGAAGCTCAGGCATGGTGCGCAACATCTCCAATCGCTTGATAGCGCCAATAACGATCGGCATTGGAAGCGCTTTTGCAAATGTCTGTGAGCGCATATTGTAGCGCAGATATTCTATCACGTGCTCATCGCTGGAAACGAATGCTCCAATGGTGGCCATTGCCTTCGCGAAAGTGCCGAAGTAAACATCGATGTCTTTTTGAACGCCTTGTGCATCGGCTGCACCGCGACCGTTTTCTCCAATAGATCCAAAGCCGTGGGCATCATCTACGAAAAGACGGAAGCCGTATTCTTTCTTGAAGGAAACAATCTCTTTCAATTTCCCCTGGTCACCGGCCATTCCGAAGACGCCTTCTGTGAGGACGAGAATGCCGCCCCCGTTTTTATCTGTGATGTTTTTTGCATGCTTGAGTTGCTTCTCAAAGCTTGCCATATCGTTGTGCTGAAACACAAAACGCTTTCCGTGGTGAAGACGAACACCGTCAACCATGCAAGCGTGACAATCGCTGTCGTAAACCATTACATCATGTCTTCCCACTAGTGCTTCAATAGCGCTCTGACAACCCTGGTATCCAAAGTTCAGCAAGAACGCATCGTCTTTTTGAGTGAATGCAGCCAGTTCAGACTCTAGTTGCTCGTGGTATTTGGTCTGACCACTCATCATGCGCGCACCCATTGGATACGCCATTCCCCAGTCAGCAGCAGCTTGTGCATCAACCTTTCGAATTTCAGGATGGTTGGCAAGTCCGATGTAGTTGTTGAGACTCCACACCAACACTTTTTTTCCGCGGAACATCATGTATGATCCGAGTTCGCCTTCCAGTTTCGGGAAGGTGAAATATCCGTGTGATTCTTTTGAATGCTGACCGAGCGGGCCACGATTCTGCTTGATTCTTTCAAAAATGTCCAAAGCTGTGGGGGTTTTTATTTCGCGTGCGAAGGTAAGCAAGCATTCACCTCTGTAAAAGAGACTTCTTGCCACATTTCATCAACCGAATTTTGTTCATGCAATGTGTAGTGTTTTTTTCGTTTCAGTCGTCTTGCGATGGATACATTATTTTCGCGCCTCGATTGAACATGAAGAACGTCACACGATTATACTTTTTCTTTGGAATGGCCTTGCTGTCTTTGCTTTTTCCGGCTTGTAGCGAATACAATAAGGTGGTGAAGAGCACCGATATCGAGTATAAATACGCGAAGTCGCTGGAGTATTACAACAACAAGGAATACCATAAATCACTTCCCATTCTTGAGGAATTGATCGGTTTAACTCGCGGGACTCAGCGCGCGGAAGATGTCTATTACTACTACGCAAAGAGCCAGTACGGCGTGAAGGATTACTACCTCGCCAACTATTACCTCAAGACTTTTACCAAGACTTTCAGCATCAGCACCAGGTGTGAGGAATGTCTTTTTCTCGCCGCTGAATGCAGCTATAATTTGTCGCCAACTTTTACGCTGGACCAGACAGACACGCAGAATTCGATTGATGAATATCAATTGTTTCTGGACAAATATCCCAACAGTAATTTACGCGATTCAGCGAATGTTCGGGTTTCAAGACTGAATAATAAACTTGAGCAAAAGGCATACGAAAACGCGAGAATCTATTCGAAGACGCTCAAGTATAAAGCAGCCTCTGCTTCGCTCAAGGATTTTATTAAAAAGTATCCGGAGTCAAGGTACAAAGAGGAAGCGATGTACCTGATTGTGATGAATTCTTACCAATACGCCATTGGCAGTATCGACGAGAAAAAATTGGAAAGGTTGAGGCTTACAAGTGAAAACTACCTTACATTCGCGTCCGCTTTTCCAAAGAGTAAATGGCTGAACGATGCCGAGAGCTACTACAAGAAAAGTCAAAAACAAATAGAAGGTCTTACCAAGAAATAGAACTTTTAAAGAATGAGCAACTACAAGAACACAAACGCAGCAAAGACAACGATTACCCGTAACACCAACGAACTTTATGACAAGGTGGATGGTAACCTTTTTGAAACAGTTGTTTTACTTTCTAAGCGTGCCAATCAAATCAGTCGCGAGATGAAAGAAGAACTTTCACAGAAGTTGGAAGAGTTCGGAAGTCACAGCGACAACCTGGAGGAAGTGTTTGAAAACCGCGAGCAGATTGAAATCAGCCGCCACTATGAGCGTCTTCCAAAAGCTCACAGTATTTCAGTGCAGGAGTTAGTTGATGGTGCCATTCACTACCGCTACCCGGAAGAACCACAAAATTGATTTTTTTTTTCAATAGAAATTTATAGCCGAGGCTGTCTCACAAGGGCAGCCTCCTTTTTTGGTTGTTCAGTTATTAAGTTATTAAGTTATTAGGTTATTGGGTTATTAAGTTATTGAACGCCGTTTGAAATTTTGAATGGCCGTTTGAATCGGAAAATCTTGACATCATTCAGATTGCGTCGAACTCCTAATAACTCAATAACCTAATAACCAATAATCAAAACAGGAAGCTCGCTTCAGAATACATACATTTGAAATTGTTGTTACAAGGAAAAAAAATATTACTCGGCGTAACAGGAAGTATCGCGGCTTATAAGTCGGTTTACCTCGTGCGTTTGCTCATTCAATCGGGTGCTGAGGTACGTGTGATGATGACTTCCGGAGCGTTGGAGTTTGTCACTCCTCTCAGCTTTTCTACGCTATCTAAAAATGCTGTTCATTCTGATTTTACGGAAGACCGCAATGCCGGGACATGGACAAACCATGTAGAACTGGCACTGTGGGCGGATCTTGTGTTGATCGCTCCGCTTACTTCCAGCACTTTGAGCAAGATGGCCAATGCTCAAAGCGATAATTTTCTGATGACTGTTTACATGAGTGCGCGTTGTCCGGTGATGATTGCACCGGCGATGGATCATGATATGTATATGCACCCCGGAACGGCTGCGAATCTTGCTAAAGTGAAGTCATTCGGTCACATTATTCTTGAGCCGAAAACTGGCGAACTCGCAAGTGGTTTGGTTGGTAAGGGACGAATGACAGAACCGGATGAAATTCTGGATGAAGTGATTCGCTTTTTTCATCCGGCATTGCCATTGGCGGGAATGACGGCAATGGTGACAGCCGGCCCGACCTATGAACGCATCGATCCGGTTCGATTCATCGGTAATTTTTCTTCGGGAAAAATGGGACTTGCCATCGCCGATGAATTGGCGAACCAAGGCGCAAAAGTGATTTTGATTTGCGGTCCTATCAAAGAAGTTATTTCAAATCCAAGAGTTGAATTGGTGAACGTGATGACGGCTTTTGAAATGCTCGAGGCTTGTAATAAAGTGTTTGATAGCGTTGACATTGCCGTAATGGCTGCTGCCGTCGCTGATTACACTCCCGAGAATGTTGCAGATGAGAAGATCAAAAAGAAGGGAAGTGAAATGTCGATTCAGTTGAAAGAGACTGCCGACATCGCTGCTACACTTGGTAAAAGAAAAAAGGTATGGCAGATACTCGTTGGTTTTGCTCTGGAAACAAACAACGAAGAAGCGAATGCCGCAAAGAAATTAGAGTCGAAGAATTTTGATTTTGTTGTGTTGAATTCTTTGCGCGATGAAGGCGCAGGTTTTGGTGTTGATACCAACAAAGTCACATTAATTTGGCCGGGCAATAAAAAGCAGGAATTCGGGTTGAAAGCCAAGTCGAAAGTGGCTGCCGACATTGTCAATGAAATCTCGAGGTTGAAAGCGAAATGAAAAAATTATTACCCGTTTTTATTTTGTTGTTATGCGTGAATATGCTTCGCGCTCAGGAATTGCAGGCTACTGTCAATATCCTTTTGCCACAGCAGGTAATGTCACCACCGGAATTATTCGCGACGATGAAAGCGAATATCACCGAGTTTCTCAATAGCAGAAAATGGTCGAAGGATCAATGGAGCATCGACGAGAAAATTCAATGTTCTGTGCAAATTACTATCGAATCGCAGGTTGACGTTCGTTCATTCAAGGGTAGTATCCAGGTTACGAGCAGTCGCCCTGTTTATTGGTCAGATTATAAAACTTCGGTGCTGAATATCAACGACCGCGATTTCGAATTTGTTTTTCAGGAGAATACGATGCTTCAATGGAGCAATGACCAACACCGCGATAACTTGAGCAGTGTCCTTGCGTTTTATGCCAATCTGATTCTCGCAATGGACTATGACACGTTCTCTATGGAAGGCGGAACGGATCACTATCTCACATGTCAGACAATTGTGAATAATGCGCAAAATGCCTCTGAGCCGGGGTGGAGAAGCAACGAGAAAGGAAGACAGAACAGATTCTGGTTGATAGAAAATATTCTTACACAAACATTCAAGCCTATTCGCGAATGTCTTTATAAGTATCACCGTCAAGGTCTCGACAAGATGTATATCAATCCCACTCAAGCCAGACAAACGATGTCTGCTTCATTACTGGAATTGAAAAGCGTGCACAGAATCAAGCCGTCGTCCTACAATATGCAGATATTCTTTTATGCGAAAGGCGATGAGATAGTCAATATTTTCAAGCCTGTTCAAATGGATGAAAAACAGCCCGTCGCTGAAACGTGCAAGCTTATTGATCCCGGTAACATATCGAAGTACGACAAGATTTTGCAGTAGAGTGAACAGCTCGTTGCGCTGATATTCTTTCTTTTTCCAACTTTTAAATTGATTCCTCGCGATTTTCTTAAGAGTCGACAATTGGATTCGAATTTTAGTTATATGATAGAGAGAGAGATTCCTCGCTTCGCGTCGGAATGACAGAGTCGTGGTCACGGGAGAGGGTCGGAATTACGCGCGAAGCGCGTAATTCC
>JAYTOA010000138.1:0-3202 GCA_043748015.1 Flavobacteriales bacterium | reverse complement strand
TGGTGGAAATTTCTCCTTCGAAAGTTGACCACACATAATCTTCCCAACCTAATGGGCCGCTCAGGACCAGCACATCGCCTTCACAGATTGATTGATCCGTCATTGGTTCCGGTGTAGCAGGACATACATAAAAGACTGTTGTCGCTGTATTGGTGATAATCGGTTCATTGAAGTCAAAATAAATCGCTGCAGTATTTTCCACAACATCTTCCAACATCAAATTCGGCTGTGTTTTTATTCTGTATTGAATGTAACCATGACTTGCTTCTTCATCACTTGTACTATCAGGTAGCATGATGTTTTCGAATAACCATTCTACTTGATTGTTTTCATTGAACGTCAAAGTGCAAGGATGACTCGACCCAATCATTTCGAAGCTGCTTATGTCGAGATCTTCTTCGATGTCATCAAGTACACGCACATTGATAGCTTCTGCAGTGCCCGTGTTTTGAAATCGGATGGTGTAGTCGAGTGAAAGAGCGGTTTGAGGGGCGATCAAGTCGTGGTTGTAGGCAGGGATGTTTACGGTTATGTCGTTGGGATCGTAGCTTCCAACAACAATATTGATGAATGTGAGAAAATTATTTGACGGGAATATGTCAGTCAAAGTTCCGGGAACTATTGTCGCAGATACGTTGGAATTAAACACCTGACCGATTGGAGTTGTCGCGCTTACCTGAAAGAAGACCGCTACCGTTTTGTAGCCAAATGCCGGAACACTCAAAGTGCTCCATTGAATCGTATTGCCGCTGAGCACGCCCTCATCCGTTATTACAGAGACTGTTGCCCCTGGTATATTGGTCAATTCATAAGTGAGTGCAACCTCTTCTATCTGAGGACCCAGATTTGTGATCTCGAAGTATTGATAGCGTCCGAAACCAGGACTGAATGGCGCTGACAAATATTGGGATACAGATACATTGTGAAGGTCTGCTTGTGGGCAAAGCCCGAAGTGAACGTTATTATACGTAGTTGTTGTTGCTGTTGTAGTAATCGTTTGAGGTACCATTGAAAATCCGGGTAATCCGATTACAGACAAAGTGGTTGTTGAGTTGTCTTGCAGCGGAACAAAATAGTGGCCGAAGTAATCTGAACTACTCACCGGAATATTTTGCTCATTCACAATCACGGGATTGTTCTCATAGAAGTCTGCATTATCAAAAACGCCGTTACAATCCAGATCATAGAAGACCTCTCCTTCCGCATACGTATCACCACAGCTCGCCAGCACTTCATCAACTGAATTGCACCCGGGTGAGTTTCCGAAAATAATAATTGATGTCGGATCTATGGGTAAGTTCTCACACAAATACCAAATGTCGCAGGTTGCTAAATTCGGATTTTGCGAAATCTGAAATATTCCACCCACATAATCAAGTCCGGACAAGAAATTCAAGTTGTCGAGATTGCTATACTGAACGGAAAAATCACCTCCAACAGAGTCTAAAGATTGAAGTTGCATCGTAGGAGTCAATCCAGTTGAAGAAGAGATACTAAAATAAAAATTTCCCTCAACGTTTTCCAGTGCAGAACAACCAACCTCATCTACATATCCATTCAAACTAAAATCTCCATTTACAGATGTAAGATTTGGAAAATCAGGAGAAGACCATGCGTAGCAAAATAACATAGATGTTGTCAATGAAGTCAATGATTCGAAATCCGGCAAGTTGCAATCACAGGTCCATGACCAGACCTGAATGTCTTCCACACTTTGAAGATTTTCAAAGCCCACAACATCGGTTAAATACCATAAGCCAATAAAGAAAGTATTTGTAATCGTTTGTATGTTATGAAACCCATCAAATGAAGTAGTATTAAATACATAATTATCGTCAGGACCAATACTTAATGAGCCAACACTCGTGAGAGCGTTAAAACCTGTAAGTGTATCACAAACTGCATCGCCATTAGCTGAATCGTAATTAGACCCAATGGAAAGACCGTTGCTTACTGTTGTAAGATTTGGAAAGACGTCGTAAAACGAGGGTGGAGGCAATTGAACAATGCCTGGCTGAAAATCAATCATAAGCTCGTCCAAACTTGTAATGCTGTCAAAAGCGTGCAAGTCTTCGATAAAATTAGCCCCGATGTAAACACTTGATACATTTTGAATATTAGACAACGCGGATAGCTGATTACTGGTGAATTCCCCACGCACTTCCAGTCCGTTAACCGAGATTAAATTGCTCAGTCCTTGTAAGTCAGATCCATTTGACCCAAAGACCGAAAGCATTCCCGTAATTTCGGTAATGTTTTGCAAGCCATCAACATTTTGCAAAGGATCCACATTTCCATAACCTAAAGAAACGTCACCATCAATAATGGTGCATGTAGGATTGTCGATGATAAATTGATCCACCGCGGTTTGAGTGCTTAGATCAATTACACAAACCTGACTTTGAATTGTTCCAGTTAAAGCTGCAACAAACAGAAAGAAGAGAAATTTTTTCATGTTGAAATGGTTTCATTTAGTTATAAGACGAAAAAAAAACGCTAATTGCATAAATCAATTGATGCTTTTTATATTTGGGTAATTCTCTTGTTTTCTAATGACCGACAACCAGCTTCACAGTTTCATTGGTTGCTTGGCCTTCTCTGATCAGCGAAACAAAATAAATGCCTTCGGGTAGATTTTCATTGGTGATCATAATCGTGTTCGATGTCAACTTTTGCAAGAGCATCACTTGGCCCAATGCGTTTGAAATTCTAACCTGTGAATTCTTGATGTTGTCGCCAGAAACTTTCAACAGTGTTGAATGTGTCATCGGATTCGGCATAAGCGAAAACCCATTCTCTAATTGGCTTTCCAATACGCCAATCGCGGTGAACTCAGATGTTGCTGCACCGGATGTACATCCATTGTTCGTCACACTCACACCATATAAACCTGAGACGGTCATTTCAATACTGTTCTCTCCACTTAATAGCTCTTCCCCGTTGAGGGTCCATTGAAAAAATCCTGATCCGCTCGCGGTGAGTGTATTTCCGTTTTGGGTTATTAACAGTGCAGCCGGCGTGCTTATGACAGTGACATTGATATCATCGTGGTATTGGCAATATTCAGTGCTTGCATCAAAAGCGATGTCAAAAGTACCAGCAGGTAAACTCATTATTTGTAATTGATTGGTGGTGGAAATTTCTCCTTCGAAAGTTGACCACACATAATCTTCCCAACCTAATGGGCCGCTCAGGACCAGCA
>JAYTOA010000137.1:0-24394 GCA_043748015.1 Flavobacteriales bacterium | reverse complement strand
TCGCAGCGAATTATCTGACACTCGGTTTTACAGATCCAACGGCGAATGATTTCTCACTCACTGCAGATGCTGTCGCTGCCATTGATCTGGGAACGTACGCAGGAAATAGCAACACGGGTTTTTCATTGACACCTTTATATATGTATGATTGGTTTACCTCGGCGTTGCTGCCAAGAACGTTGATGGGCGCCGCTATAGACATTGGAGCGTATGAATTTGAAAGTCCGAGTAGTATTACACTGCATCCGATTGCGGCAGACCTTGTCATCTATCCCAATCCAACCTACGGCATGTTTCAATTTGCCTACAGTGATCAAACTTTCGCGAAAAATTGTGCGTTGGATATTTACAATTCAAATGGCGATCTCATTCATCACATTGCCGCTTTCAATTCGAATGCACACGTTGACATAAGCAATCAGCCGAAAGGAATCTATTTCATCATGCTTCAAAATGGACAGTCGAAATCTTCCACAACAATACTTCTTCATTAGTGACGCCGGGGTCCTGATAGAAAAAAAACATCACTGTTCACATCCATAAATAAAGTAACAATCGGATTATAAATTAAACGCCACCATATCAATTGCCAATTTTTTGCAACCGCCACTTTTGAAGGTTAAATATTGTAGCGCAGCGATAAATAATTGCGCGGCGCACAGTACAAAAGTTTAATTTCACTCTTTGGAAAATGAAAGCAATACATTCCGCACTATGAAAAGAAACCATCACCTTCCCTGCTTGCTGACCATCCTCCTGTTTCAATTTTCAGTATTGCATTCGCAAACCAATATTTATCATCCCTTTCCTGAGACGAATGCCATCTGGGGGGGACACTACTGGCCCGGCATGATCAAGTGCGGTGAACATTATAGTTATACCATTGCCGGTGACACAGTGATTGGCAATCAAACCTATCATCAACTTTCCATTCCCTATGTCGATTCATATGGACCTTGCACCGTCAACCATAGCGCCGGTTACAATGGATGTTACCGACAGGATGTTGCTGCCAGGAAAGTCTATTATATAGCACCGGGAGATGTTACCGAAGAATTACTGTATGATTTTACGCTTGAAGTGGGTGATACCATTCATGAGTTTTCAAGATTCAACTGCACCCAACCAACAGACACCATTTCACTGATCGATTCGATGTTGATTGGAACAAATTATCGCAAAGTCTGGCACTTTGGTGAATTCCCGATAAGCAATACCATCATAGAGGGAATAGGGTATGTTTCCGGTATCCTCGAAGGATGTGCAACGAGCATGCCCGACGGACCATTCTATGTATTGGATTGCTTTCAACAAAATGGTATTACACTTTATCCCGATGCTGCCACACCATGCCAGCTCGTGAACAGCGTCGATGAACCATCCATGGCTTCCATTCAACTAACTATTTATCCCAATCCATTTTCAAGTTCGGCCACATTACAATTCAATCGAAGTGTGGTCAACGCAACGATCACGATATATAACTGCGTTGGTCAACAGATCAGGCAGATCAAAAATATTTCGGGAAAAACTATCATTTTAAATCGCGACAACTTATCTGTTGGCTTGTATTATATAAGTATATGCGAAAAGGGAAAATTGCCGGCGACAAACGTGTTAGAAGTTATTGACTGATATCTTTGGTGGCCTTCAATAAATGCGGGGAATACAGGACGCCGAGATTCGCAGCGGAGCAGAGTTACCCGGAGAATTTGTGATTTGGTGATTTCGCCGAATTTACTGTGCTCATGCTTCAGTGAAATCTTTGCGTAACTCTACTCCTCAGCGGAGCTCTGCGTCCAGAAAAAATTATGATCTAAAAAAAGACCTCGGGAGCAATGAACCTTCTTCTGAATGCAATGTTGAAATCGCATTGACGGTTTAAAGCGCATGGCCTTGAAAACAGAAAGTACACAAAGAAATTTCACACAAAGATTTCTATGCTGAAAAGCAAAAGGAGTGCAATTTTATCAAGAAATTCTTGTGCGCTTTGAGCGAAGTTCTTAGTGTATATGTGCCTTTGTGGCAATGGGATCTAAAACGATAATTCAAAAAAAAAATCACCTCACAACGATCTTTTTAGTTATCACCTGCCCTTGCATTTCAATGGCAAAACAGTAAATCCCTTTGGCATTTTCAGAGATGTCAATGTTGAATAGATTGGAATTGATTACTCCGGATTGAATGAGTTGTCCTGTCGGGCTGTAAATTCTGAATGGATATTTATTCTCCGAGGCATTCAATGTGACAATATTGAAACGTCCGTCATTTGGATTGGGATAAACGGAAAAAAGATCATTGGCAATGACATCATCATTTACATTCGTCTCAAGTTGTCCTGTACTACAAATAAAAGTCAATGTGTAGTCGAATGTTGTCCCGCCGATTTGCCCGATATAATTCCCTCCGGAACCACACAAGACATCCCTGTTGCCCTTCAAGCCCATGCTATGAAAACCGATGACAAAATTATTGGCAAACGTTCCTTCCGCAGCGGCTATTTCCATCCAGTCGTTGTCATCACCCACTTGCACCGGCATATGTTCTTCCATGGTTTGTCCATTTCCCAATTGACCAGAGCCATTGTATCCCCATGAATATAAATACCCCTCAGTTGTGATGACAAACGCATGCGCTGAACCTGCGGCAATTTTTTGCCCTTGAAGACCCGGACTGATTTGCGCAGGAGCCGATTGCTGCATGATAGAACCAATACCCAATTGTCCGTTACCATTGAATCCCCACGACCAGATGCTGTTATCAATTTGTCTTCCCAGCGAGTATTCAAATCCGGTAGATACTTCTGTCCATGCATCCGTTCCAATCTGCGTTGGAGTTAAAACCTGTTCCGTTGTTCCATTACCAATCTGACCATTGGCATTCGCTCCCCATGCCCAAAGTGTTCCATCCATTTTCAGGGCGAGCGAATGCCCACCACCACCTGCTGCCATCAACCAGTCAGCAGACGTTCCTATTTGCGTGGGCACATTTAAGTCCGATGTATTGCCATCGCCAAGTTGACCGTATAAGTTAAAACCCCATGCCCACAGCGAGTGATCATTTTTGATCGCTAGTGTGTGCGCTTGTCCGGCATCTGCCATCATCCAATCGCTGTCAGTTCCGATTTGAATGGGTTGTAGTGATTGCGCAGTGTTACCTGTTCCCAGTTGACCATTGCCATTGAGTCCCCACACCCATAAAGTGCCATCGCCTTTGATGGCGACACAATGAAATGCGCCCGCAGAAAAGGATTTCCATTGCGCACCCGGTACAATTTGCACAGGTGTATATTGAGTGGTGGTGCTATTAATACCAAGCTGACCATTGCCATTGTTACCCCATGCCCATAAGCTACTATCGGATTGTTGCGCTATAGAAAACTCTGTTCCGCAATCCACTTTTGTCCACGTGGTTTGGGCGACAATAGTTTGGCAAATCGTTGCAGCGAGAAGAAGTGCGTATATATTTTTCACATGCTTACAAATTAAGTTTGGGGGTAAAAATATTCAATCGAAGTTTTGATTGTTGTAACGATAAGTTTTGGACACAGAGAGAACAGAGGAGCAGAGATTCGAGGTGGCTTAATAATCATAAAGCGAGATTACGTTCTAATAAATCTATAAATCATCCAATCGACAAATCAAAAAATTCAATGCGTTTCTCTGCTCCTCTGAGCAGCTCTGCGTCCAAATTATCCTTTTTGTGGAGAAACGGCCTATGGCAAGGCAACAATTTGTAAGCTCTGAGAGTCTGTATTACATTCGGTATTGAAACCAATTGTTACATTGAGAAAAGTATGCTTCACATTGATCGTCCTGTTGACGATGGTCTTTGTTTTTTCTTGCCGTAAGGACGAGGAGGAAAAGAAGGCTGTGGAAGAAACGATTCTTCCGGATACAGCTGTCAATTTTGACTTGACTCAAATTCCGTTTTACAATTTATCCGACTATCATTTCTTTCTGGGAAACATGAAAATGTTTTCGCCGAACAACCGTGTGCTTCCCTACGAACCTATATCACAACTCTTCACCGACTATGCGCACAAATCGCGCTTCATCTGGATGCCCGCCGGTGTGAGCGCCACTTATGTGACCGATCACAAGGTTTTTGATTTTCCCAACGGAACAGTGATGATCAAAAATTTCTACTATGATCATGTTCAGCCAAACGATGAACGCAAAATTCTCGAGACGCGACTTATATATAAGAAGGACAACGCATGGCATTTTGCGGACTATATATGGAATGAAGATCAAACAGAAGCGACTTTCAATTTACAAGGCCTGAATGTTCCAATATCCTGGATCGATGACATTGGAAATCCCCGCACAATCGACTACAGAATTCCGGCAGAGTCGGAATGTTTTACTTGTCATAAACTAGATGATACAAGTTTACCCATCGGACCAAAACCACAAAACCTGAACAAGGATTTTACCTATGTCAATGGCACGATGAACCAGCTTCAGAAATGGATAGAAGTAGGCTATCTCACCAATACATTACCGACAGATATCGTGACTGTGGTGGATTGGAAAGATGCGACGCAACCACTTGAGCAGCGGGTGCGTTCTTACATCGATATCAATTGTGCACACTGTCATCAGGAAGGAAGTCATTGTTCCTATCGCCCTTTGCGATTTGCTTACAGCGAGACATTGCTTCCTGAAAATCTTGGAATATGCGTTGCGCCTCAAGAATTTATCAGCGAGCAACTCACGCACATTATTTCACGAGGAAATATCAATCGATCGGTCATGTTTTTCAGAATGAACTCAGTTGAACAACAATACAGAATGCCATTGATGGGTCGCACCATTGTTCATGATGAAGCTGTAGCTTTGATTACCGAATACATTCAATCTTTATCACCTGCTTGTCCTTAAATATCAAACCATTTTAAAAATGAAATCAAAATTTTTACTCATTGCGCTCTTGTCATTTTCAACAGGAATGTTCGCTCAGAATTCTTGCGCTGAAGCTTTGCCTGTTGCAACCGGTATTCATACTATGCCTCAATTCACAGGCACCGAAATACCCGTATCCGCATGTTACAACAATGCAGATATGTACAGCTGGTATATGTTCACACCAGTAGAAGACATGTTGGCGGTGGTAACCACAGATCTTTCGCAAAACCTGAGTGTGGATACGCGTGTTTCCATTTACTCCGGGGTATGCGGTGCGACAACATGTATTGCAAGCGATGATGACTCCGGAAGTGGTTTTCTTTCTATTGTATCATGGAACGCAACCGCTGATGTTCCCTATTTTATTGTTTTTGATAACTACTGGAACTCCGATGCTTTCGACTTTCAGATTACTACAGAACAGCCCATTGTGAATGCAGTGAATTTCACACAAATAGCTATTCCAACTTCAGGATCGACGCTTGCCGTTGTTGATATGAATGCAGATTTTCTGGATGATGTTGTTGCAGTGAGTGGCTCAAATCTCAATTTGAACTATCAGCAGTTGGATGGTTCTTTCGTTTCCGTAACACACAACACAGGTCCGGTACAATACGGTCCGGGATGGAGTCTTGCTGCCGGTGACCTCGACAACAACGGATATACGGATCTTGTGTACGCAGGATCGGGCGCAAGTTTTATCTGGGCGAATGCAGATGGCACAGGTTACTCTGAAACATCTGAGAATATTTATATTTTCTGTCAGCGAAGCAACATGGTTGACTTAAATGCGGATGGAAAACTTGATGTTTTTGTTTGTCATGATGTTGAACCGAATGTGCAATTCACCAATCAAGGCGATCAGGTAATGGTTTATAATCAGGGTGGAATGGGAATGACTCCGGATGGAGGAAACTATGGCTCGGTGTTCATCGATTACGACAACGATTGCGACATGGATATGTTCATTGCAAAATGCAGAGGAGGAGCATCTCTGGCGAAATACAATCAATTGCACCGCAACAATGGCGATGGAACATTTACTGAAGTGAGTGAGGAATCGAATCTTTGGGATCCAACACAAACATGGTCTTCCTGTTGGGCAGATTTTGACAATGATGGTTGGATGGATGTGATGGTGACAGCGAGTTCGTTTTCTGATGGTGGTCACAAACTCATGCGCAACAACGGTGACGGAACATTTACAAATGTTACAACCGGCTCTGGAATCGATCTGCAGACGGGATCGAGCATAGAGAATGTGCAAGCGGATTTCAACAACGATGGTTGGGTGGATGTGCTTGGACTTGGAAATAAACTTATGATTAACAATGGAGACATGACCTTCTCTGCGAGCAATATTATTGCTAACTACGGACCTATCGGTGATCTCAATAACGATGGTTTTATAGATGTTATGACAGGTAGCACCGCATATCTGAACACGGGTAATGAAAACAATTGGATTGTGGTAAATACTGTTGGAACGGTGAGCAATAAAAGTGGTATTGGTGCACGTGTTACGCTATACAGCGCAATGGGACAACAAATACGTGACGTGCGCAGCGGTCAGGGATTCCGATATATGCAGACTTTGAATACACATTTTGGAATAGGTACAGACACTGAAATTGCATACATCACGATATGCTGGCCATCAGGAATTATCGATGTCGTTAACAATCCTGATATCAATACAAAATTGACAGTAGTTGAAGGAAGCACGTTGCAAGTTCTCGAATCCACAAAACCAACATTGAGTATCTATCCAAATCCTGCCGAAGATTTTATTCAGATTCAAATGTCAGATGCGCGTTCGACGAACAACGTACTCGTATATGATTTGTCGGGCAAAATTGTATTGAGTACAAAAGCACAAAGCGGAAGATTGGATATTTCTACATTGCCATCGGGATTCTATACGGTGCGTGTTGATGTAGATGGGAAGACGTATCAGGAGAAGTTGGTCATCAGATAAAGTTCTACCTATAGTGTTGCGTTTGAATAGCGCGTTTTATTGGTTGTTCTCCTTATTTGACAATAAGGCAACATGATTTTATTGTATATAAATCAACATTCTGTTTGTTGTTGTCCGAATCTGGCTGACAGGTAACATGTAAAATAGCAATTGGTATTTTTTGTTTTGTTTATTGTTGTGTGAAGATTCATGTGTAAATTCTTATTGCCACTTCAAGAATAAATTTCACACAACAACAAACAAAATCGAGAAGCATACTTCACTATTTCGATTGCCAAATAACCACGTTCGCAGAACAACCAATAAAACCCGGAATTAAATCGCAGCTTTGAATGAGCTCGAACTTTGAGTTTTGAAGAAAAAAAAAAAAACTCACAGATACATTTCCGCTGTTGAACTTTTAGTAATCCAAAGAAAAAATATCATTCAATTTCGGAACTGTGGTTTCCCATCCGTATGTATCATTGATCTTAACTCTGAATGCTTCAGCGGCATGTTTCTCTGGCTTGCCCCCTCTATTGCTCGGACAATTTCGCGTTTGGACTAAATTAATTCAAATTGTGTGACTCCATTGAGCACTGTTTGCCAAGCACTATTCATAACCTGCGAAGCGTGAGTGCTCGGGGGTCGACCGCGCTTTCCGGACTTAACAAGTATCTGGCAGTACTGATGCTTGGTCATTTGCGCAAGTACAAGGGATGTATCTCGCTTCAATCCCTTTGATATAAATCGATTCACGTTTTCTTTGCGTTCTCCCGAGCGTACTTTATTTTCAAAAGCTCTCCCTTCCATTGAGACTCCAATTGCTCCTTGATCAATAAGTCTTTCAATTGTTGATTCTCCTTCTGAAGCCGCTTGATCTCTATGAGATGTTCTGTAGTCATACCGTGATGAAAGCCTGCTGTTTTAGCCACCCCAAATACGCCATTGATTCCGTGCTCGCGTCAAGCATAATCCCTCGTTACGCATTAGAACCATTTTTATGGCATTGTGTTAGGGGCATTCCAATAACCTCTTTCATGAATCGACAGAATTTAATGTCAATAGTATTTTGCGAATTTATTTCGATGTTCATTTCGCCGAATACATCGTCAAATCTTAGTTCCATAGCTTAGGCTATGCAACTTCGCATTTCCACGCCTTTGACGAACTGAACTATCGCGCTTCATAAAATAGGTCATCGGAAGTACCCTTAAGGATTTTCTTAAAACCCATTCTTAATAAGTCAACATTCAAGAGAATAGTTAGCCATTCAGACATGAGCTACAGAATGCTGCGAAAATGGATATGCATTCGAGAACTATTCTTGGAAATTTTACTCCATAGTCGTGTCAAATGCACATGCTTTGTGACCTCATTCAACGTACTCGGAAGTTTTCTTCCCTTTAAAGTGAATAACTACTTATACTCTGATTTCAAGGTCATGCTTCTTGACTGATCTTGCTTCTTCAAATTCCGATCTTAATCATGAAGACTATCGTAATGACATTGCTAGTATTACTTGCTTCTTCTCTTGCCTGGTCGCAAGAGGAGGGCTTACCGTTGAACTCGTTTGAGTATTTATATGCTGCTATCCATCCTGATTTGCATTACTCCTACGACGCTGCAACCCAGACGCACAATTACTCGGGAAACTGGGACTTTGATGGTGACAGCATTGCAGATCAGTTGATGTTTGTTGGCAATGGAGGTGTGCATCTCTATTTCCACCTTCGACTTGTTCTTAGCACTGACGAATATGTGAGAGACTATCCGTTCATTTCTGTTGACATGCCTGTTTTGCCTGCAGCTGAATATGCAAGCCGAAAGGAATTCAATCCGCTTTTTATGCAATGTCCGATATCTGTACTCGACTGTAATGGTGACAAGTCACCGGATATTTTTATACGTCTCGACCAATCAGCATATACCGTCAACGCAGCATTGCTCAGAGAGCATCGTATCAATTCGCATATGCTAATGGTCACCTTTCAAAAGGGTAAAGTGAAGTTGCAGAACTATTGATTCGCTTAAGCGGAAGTTACATATTGGTTGCATACAGAACTTCGCAGATGGAACTTCAGAAAGCATAGGAAAGGAATTCAAATATTCGTTTTGTACTTGAACAATATTTTGTAACAATAACTCATTGGGATTTCACGTGACAATCTTTGTTCGAAATTTGCTGTATTAAAAAGGTCACGACGTTCGTCTAATGAAAAATATTAGGTCGTATTCCATTCAGTTATGATGCAATCCGACTCACCCATTGCCTCAAATGAAAGCCATCGTTCATTATCAATACGGTCCACCTTCTGTAGCTCAATATAAAGAAGTGGAAAAGCCAACGCCCAAGTCCAATGAAGTCTTGGTGAAAGTTTACAACACAACCGTCAATAGAACTGACAGCGGTTTTCGCAGTGCTGAATATTTCATTTCTCGCTTCTGGAGTGGATTGCTTAAACCTAAGTGCAACATTCTTGGATGTGAATTCGCTGGAGTCGTTGAAGCGATGGGCAGTGATGTTACTTCCTTCAAAAAAGGCGATCGCGTTTTCGGATTCAATGATAAAACATTCGGTGGACATGGCGAATTTCTCACTATTGGAGAAAAAGAAGCAATTGCCATTCTTGATGACAGCATCAGTTTTCATCAAGGCGCTGCAATTACTGAAGGCGCGCATTACGCATTGAACAACATCAAAGCCGCCAAAGTGCGTAACGGAAATCATGTGATGGTCTATGGTGCCACAGGAGCGATTGGTTCTGCAGCGGTGCAATTACTGAAGCACTTCGGGGCACATGTGACAGCTGTTTGCAATTCGAAGAATGTCGAGTTGGTGCGATCACTCGGTGCCGATGTGGTGATCGATTATCAAACAGAAGATTACACAAAAACGGATACAAAATTTGAATTCATTTTTGACGCTGTAGGCAAAAGCAGATTCAGTATTTGCAAACCTATGCTCGCCAACAAAGGAATTTATATCTCCACAGAATTCGGCAAGAATGGAGAGAACGTATGGTATTCGCTCACCACGCCAATGTTTGGTGGAAAAAAACTTCTATTTCCATTGCCAACAATAGACAAAGAAACAATTACATTTCTCATGGAACTGGTGGTCAAAGGTGAATTCCAACCGGTGATCGATCGAACCTATCCACTTTCTCAAGTTGTGGAGGCATATCGTTATGTTGAGTCGGGACAGAAAACCGGAAATGTTGTGATACAAGTCACAGAGTGAGGGATTACTTCATAATTATTTTTGTTCGAGTTTCGTAATAGCGGAAAATTGATTTTTATGGATACAACAGAACGCAAAAAGCATTGGGAGAATATTTATAAGACGAAGGATCTAATAAACGTAAGCTGGTATCAACCGACACCGACGACTTCATTGGAATTTCTGAAGCAGTTTAATTTACCTTCAGATGCGAAGATTATTGACATTGGAGGAGGTGATAGTCTTCTTGTGGATCACTTGCTCGACATGGGGTATACAGAAATAAGCGTTCTTGACATATCAGAAGCGGCGCTTGAAAGAGCAAAGCAGCGATTGGGTGAGAGAGCAGCTAATGTGAAATGGATAGTAGAAGACGCGGCCTCATTTGTACCAACTGAGAAGTATGACTTCTGGCATGACCGCGCAGCCTTTCATTTTCTGACACGCGAAGAAGATATCACACATTACATCGAGAAAATTCATCAAGGCTTGACCAATACCGGCATCCTTGTAATTGGCACTTTTTCGAAAGATGGGCCTAAGAAATGCAGCGGAATAGACATCAAACAATATTCGGAAGTATCACTGAGCGAAAAATTACAACGCTTCTTTGAAAAAATAAAGTGCATTACTGTTGATCATGGGACTCCATTCAATACCATTCAGAACTTTGTGTTTTGTAGTTTTAAAAAATTAATAGTGGCTTAAACCTAAATTAGCTTCATGAGAAAACTAAAGCTACAAGTACAGATGTCTATTGATGGATTCATCTCCGGTCCTAATGGCGAAATGGATTGGTTGGAATGGAACTGGGATGATGCCTTGAAGAACTATGTAGAAGAACTCACAGAACCCGTTGATTGCATTCTTCTTGGAAGAAAACTCGCTGAAGGCTTCATTCCACACTGGAAAAGCGTTGCTGCAGACCCTGCTAATCCCGAACATTTGGCCGGCGTAGATTTCACTGAGAAACACAAAATAGTTTTTTCCAAGACGTTAATTAAGTCAGAATGGGAGAACACTGTTCTTGCGGAAAATGATCTTCAAGAAGAAGTAGCACGATTGAAAAAACAAAATGGAGGCGATATCATCGCATATGGAGGAGGAACATTTGTATCCTCGTTGATTCAACAAAATTTGATTGACGAGTATCACCTGTTTGTGAATCCTACAGCAATTGGAAATGGTATGACTATCTTTAAAGGACTCGAGAAAAATTTGCAGTTGAATCTCGTTAAAGTGACGACATTTCAATGTGGGATTGCAGTCATGCATTACAATGCAAAATAAGACGGTGGTAAAGCGTTGAAAGTTGAACCGGACAATTGAACGAGGCAAAATGAAAATTCCCTTTTGCTGATGCCGGTCAATGAATACCTAACTTCCTTTCGCGCAACCATCAAATATCTCATTCATCAACTCAAAATTTCTTTGTGTTTCTTTGCTTCCAATTGCCTTCTCGGCAAAAAAAAAAAAATGAAAACTCGCATTGTGCTACTTCTGATTTTGACCTTTTGTCAAGTGACGAATGGGTTGGCCGACCTTCACTACAACCCTTTCAGCTTCGCACTAAGCGCCGACAAGGATAGCTATTATGAAGGCGAAAAGATTACATTTATGCTTACCATAAAGAACACAGACAAAGAGAAAGCCTATCCTATCCTACTGCCTCGCACACAGAATAGCGGAATCAAAATTTATTATCTGGCTAGTTTATGATGTCGCGAGCAATGTGATGCTCGAGCGCTTCAGTGAAGACCGCAAAATCCGAATGCTGGTGCATGACAATGGAACAGTAATCACAAAATGGCTGCAACCGGGTGAAGAAGTGATAGTGCCGATGCATTGGAATGACTTCGATAATTATTATAGTTACCACACGCAAATTGCATCACATCATTCATTCGGCGTGCCACTGTTCGCTGGCGAATACCAGGTGCGCGCTTTCTTCAATCCGGAAGGAAACGCCATAGGTGACAGCCTTTACCAATACGACGATGGGTTCAAAAATTTTGACCCATCAACTAAAAAATTGACCCTAAACGCCGGCGGTGAAACGACACAACCTTTCCTGTTGAAGATCCGAAAAACTCATGAGCAGAGCATCAGAATCGAAGGAAAAAAATACCTCACCTGTGCGCAAGACGGCCGATACCTCTATTACATCGACAGCATTGGAAACGGCGGATCGAACCCTCGCCTGGTGCACATTACCAATCTTCCGGTTGACAGTTCCGGATTTGTAAAAAAGAATGACGAGTATTTTTACAGTCACTTCGACAATGTGTTTGCTGAATACATGACTCGCTTTCCTGATGGCGACATTAAAGAATATCGCAAGTACCGCGATGTGTGTCCGGATGAAATTCTAACTTATAGATTCAACGATTCAAAAACGAAAACCTATTATGCAGTGAAACTAGAAGATGGAAGATTCTACAGCATCGCATGGCATGACGATGGTCGCACACACAGCGAGAATTATTACTCAGCAGACGGCACACTTGCCATAAGAACTGACTATGTTTACAATAAGAAAAAGGAGCTGCTGAGGAAGAAAGAATTTCAATTCAAACCTTGTATTGATTCCTTACTTGAAGACCATTAGAAATATCGGTATCACACCAAGAAAAAGGATAGTTCTCCGGCATATAGGCGTTTGGCTGATTTTGTGTGTAACGCTTGTTATCCTCTCTGAGCATCTTACAACCTATATCCATAAAGGTTATCATGAAGTTGAGCACTGGTTAAAAGTGTTGAAAGTTGGTTTGACTATCATAACTGCAATCATTGTTACTTCTACAATTCTTTTTCTCGTTGCCGAGCGCAAAAAGTAAAAATTCGCTTTCGTTTCGAGCAAAGGGAAATAAAATTTTTGGATTAACGTTTTTGACCGCATTGCCACACAATGACACCAAGAATTTCGCTCAAAGCGCACAAGAATTTCTTGATAAAATTGAACTCATTTTGCTTATGCAAAAATCGGTTTAGAGCGCATAATGTGAAACTACAAAGCCGATCAATAGAAAGACTACATTCAAACAACGCATACAACTTTGTGGCCTTTGTATGAAATTTCTTTCGCGAACTTTGTGTTTTAAAGGCCTTGTGCCTTAAACCGTTTATCCGATTAATTTTATCCCAGTTCGAAATGATCAAATACAGACATCATAGCGAATACGTAAACAGTGCCAATCACGAAAAAGACTCCTATAATTATTGTGGCGAATCTATATGGTATTCCGATTGATCTTTTTCGCAAAGTGAATGCTTTATAAGTGATAACCATCCATAACGTGAGCAGCAGGATGAGGTTACTGCTCAACATTAAATCAGATGCTCTATAACAGGACTCCATTCTATTTTCATATAACAGGACCGGAACGAATCCAAAGGTCAAAGTAAATACCGCGGCATGAATAATAGCATATCCCGGCAATTTCAGTCTTGATAAAACTGAGAAAATGGATGCCACGAATAATGAAATAATTGTTGTACAACCTACCTGATATCTGAAAGTAACGAAGTTGCGGTAGTTATTCTGAAGTCGTTGCAAAGTAACTTCACTGAAGACAACATTCTTTTCTCTTTCGATCTGATCTGTCATTTTCCGGGAAATTGTCACATTATTCCCGAACTGTGTGATCAATGACAAGTGTACATTTTTATCAACTGACAGAAGCAAATAATTCCAGCCTGCCATTGCTCCGAACAACATTGAAAATACAAATACGAACTTCATAATTCATTGCATTCAGTAATTCTTCCTCCAGGCGATTTTGCAAAAAGGTACCATCGAATCCACAAGAGGCCATGGCTAATATCATAATCAGAAAAAGAATTCTCCATATTTTTTTTGATTACAATTTGAAAAAGCTTCTGGAATATCGAAGTCTTACGTCTTCTGCTTTTCGCGCTTTGCTGCCGGGAAAAGAATGTTATTCAGAATAAGTCTATATCCCGCAGATGTCGGAAAAAGATTCAGGTCTGTTGGTGGATCACCTACAAGGTGACGATAGTCTTCAGGGTCGTGTCCGCCGTAGTATGTCCATTGTCCCTGGCCAAGTTCACCATGGATGTATTTCGCACATTTGATACTTTTAGTTTCACCCATAATAGTGACGTTACTCTTGATATACTTATCACGGAATGATGTCGTCTGCCCCATGAATCCCTTGATAACTTGCGTGTGATTCTGAGTTAAAATTGTTGGGACAATATCCCACTTAGCTGAGAAATCAAAAAGCGTAAAGAAGTCATTCAGCTGATTGATTTTCGTATGATCTTCCGTGCCGTCGATGTCTGAAAACTCATACACGTTTGGGTCTTTGTCGAGGCGGTAATTCTGAAAAGCAAAACCTGCAGGGTAATTCAATTTATTCTGCGCCTGCGCATCACTCGCATCGCCATCGAATACGCTTTCAACCATGTCCACTCCTTCTGCTGCGAGAGCAATGTCAAATGAATCTGTACCGCTGCACATGGTAAAGAGAAAACCACCGCCCATTACAAAATTGCGAATCTCCGCTGCCACTTGTCCCTTCATCACAGATACTTTCGAAAAGCCGAGTTGCTGAGCAAGAGCTTCCTGCGATTTCACTTCTTCCTGATACCAAGCTGCATTCTTAAAATTTCGATAGAATTTTCCATATTGTCCTGTAAAATCTTCATGATGCAAGTGAAGCCAATCGTATTTCGGCAATCCGAGGTGAATGATTTCAGAATCGTAAATCATGTCGTAAGGAATCTCGGCGTATGTCAATACCAATGTCACCGCATCATCCCACGGCAATTTTCCGGGGGGCGTATATACAGCAATCTTCGGGGCTACTTCCAGTTTCACTCTTTCCATGTTTACTTCAGGATCCGCAATCTGCGAATAGATTTGATTGGCCTGAACATCAGCGATGATCTGAAAAGACACACCGCGTATTCCACACTCCTTTGAAATGTCTGGAAAATTATCTACAAGAAAACTTCCTCCTCTGTAATTGAGTAGCCATTCCATTGGAATCTTGTTTTGCAAAATCCAATACGCGATGCCGTAGGCTTTGAGGTGATTTGTTTGAGAGTCGTCCATTGGAATCAAAATTTTCGCAGCGAAAACGTTTGTACCTAATGCCGACAATAAGAAGAAGAGAACAAGTTTTTTCATGAATCGCAGTTTCAATCTCACTAAACAAAAATAACGCACAAAAAGTGCGTTATTTTTAAATGTAGCATTTCATTATGATTTGTTGGGCGGTGCTCCTAAGCTCAATCTTCGTATACATCAAGCAGCATTAACGCTTCAGCTAATTCCCCGAGCGTCTTCATATCGTTCTGCTTCTTGGCCACAGACTTACCCGCCTTGTAAACTTCAACAGCCTCTTCGTGCTTGTTTTTGTCTTCGAGCATTTTACCGAGTTGATAGTAACTCGCCAAATACTCCGGATCATTTTTGATAATCTTCTGAATGATCTTCATCGCTGAATTTGCGTCACCATTTTTCTGGTGCTCAAGCGCTGCAGCATAATGCAAAAAACTATCTCTAGGATTCGTTTCGAGCATTGTCTCAATCATTTTCAATCTGTCTTGCATGTAAATAAAATTAGGGTGGTGTTTTGATGGACAAATGTATTTTGAAAGGGTTGCTTCAACTGCGAATTGAAAAGTAGAATTTGGAGGTTTTCAACAGCGCTATTAACGGAGGAAGCTCAGGTGTTAGGATTAGGATTCAGGGGATCCCTAATCACCAGCCAGCTAAACCAAATTCCTACATTCATCGCGTTAAAACATTCCATTCTCATTCGGCATGTCTTCTGGTACTGGTTGACCGAAATCCCAAAGCTCTACGATCTTGTCATTGACGAATCGCAAAATGTGCATGATTGCATAGCCGCGATCGCCTTTTTCCATATGTGCTTTCGAGTGGACAGCAACGATATCTCCTTCTACGATGGCACGTTGTATTGTAAAAGTCATCTCAGGAAATCTCTTCGCGTTGTCTTCCATCGCCTGCATCAAAACTTTTGGATCAGCCGGAAAATACGCGTTGTGGTGAATGATATTCGATGAAGCGTATTGCTCAAACGCATTGCGTGATTCTCCTCTTGAACATTGCAGCAAAAAATCTATTGCCTTTGTTTTATTTGATGTGTTGACTAACATTCAATTTGCATTTAGTAGCGATGACATCGTTTGTAATTCTTCTCACTAATTGAGCTAGTGCTGTTTCACGTTATAATGCACTTGCACAAGTCCGGATTCGAAGCGCTTTGAAGAGAGAAGTTGCAATTTTCTTTCAGGGATATTATTTGAAAAAAGAGAAACACCCGCACCTACAACTATTGGTATGATGGAAATGATTATTTCGTCAATCAAATCCATTCGCCATAATTCGTTCACGACTTCAGCTCCACCGTCTACAAAAATGTTTTTTCCTGCTCTGTTTCGCAATTCAGAAATGAGTGCTTTCAAATCGCCGGTATAGAATTGTGTCTTGCCAATTGCCTGACGTGATGTTCTGGTAATGACATACGCTTCTTTGTCAGCATGTGGGAATACATCCACTTTCGTCATCACCCAGTCATACGTTTTCCTTCCAAGAATAACGGTATCGATATCTTCAATAAATTTAAAATATCCATAGTCCTCTCCTTCCCTATCGACCATATTCAAAAAATCAAGGTTATCATTTGGTTTCGCGATGAAGCCATCGAGGCTAGCTGCGATATAAACGATAACTTTTCTTTTTTCTGACATAAAATGAAAACAATTTGACAGCAAAGATTTCTATTCACTCATACAAGAATAAGTCAATTAATTGATACGCGAATACGAGTAAAACTCTCCATTGAATGCAATCAGTCACACGGAGTATCATGAAACTCATCCGCCGCGGTATAATTCATCGATCATTTGAACAGAATATATCAAGAGAGCTATATTGTGACAAAACCAGGAGGACCTATTTCTCACCATAAATAACAAGTGCGCTTGAATCAATCACCACATTGCCATCGGGATATTTTTCATTCAACAACAGGTAAAGTTCCTTCTTGATTTTGCCGTAAGTAGCTTCATCCGCTCTAATTAATGCAGCCACAATTGGTGCTCCCACCTCTGTCATCATTGTCCAATAGGTATCGGCTGTACGACAGTTCATTTTCCCCAATACTTCACTTTGAGTGATCTTCTTGAGCCCTGCCTGCTTAAACAAATCGACCATCAATCCGTCCTTGGCACAGCGAAACATACCTGGACCATCCACAGGAGGTGCCGGTAAATCCATGTTGTTCTTGATGATTCCCATGATTGATGTCACCCAAAAATTCTTCTCAGGAGCCCCCCAAACAGCTGTGGCAATCCTACCTCCAGTTTTTAAAACGCGCGTCATCTCTTTAGTTGCAAGTAACATATCCGGGAAAAACATATACCCGAGTCGACAACTGACGGCATCAAACGTGTTGTCTTCAAATGGAAGTTCGGTTACATCACAAGCTTTGGTTTCAACGTTAGTTATTCCACGAAGCAATGCATGCTCGCGTGCGATCTCCAACATGTCTTCCGAGAGATCGGTGATGATGACTTTTCCTCCATTGAGTTTAGCGGCAATGGACAATCCCGGTTCTCCGGTACCGGCGGCTATATCCAGTATAAGATCATTTTTTTGGGGATGGATCAATGTGATTATTTCATCACCAAGCGGCTTAAGAAAATCCATTACCAACTCATCCCACTTTCTCCATCCGGGAGAGAATTTGTTCCAGGAAGCTCTTTGTTCTTCTCTGATTCTTTCAAGTGTTTGTTCCATGGTACTTTTAGATGTAGACCTCTAATTTATAGTTTAATAAAGGACACCTGTCACAAAAAAAAACAATACAACTTATTGAAAATTTTCGCAAAATTCAGTGAAAATTCTCCTCATATATCTTCAACCTATTTCGAGTCGCTTGCAATTCATTCTCAAGATCATCGATCCTGTTCAACAAATTGAATACCGCATCAATTCCCTCTAAGTTGATGTTCAATTCGTGATGCAAACGAATCATTCTCTCTAGGTCGCGCACTCTATCAAGATGAATCACGCGCGTTCGTTCCAACTTTACAATTTCAATTAATCCGTATTCGCTCAATTGATCAAAAAATGCCATCTCGACCTTGTAACTCGTGCAAAGTTTTTTCAGCGTTATGTATTCTTGCTTGCTCATTTTTTTCTGAGATTTTTCAATTCAGTGAAAAGTTTCTTCTCCGCTTCTGAAAGGTTGGTAGGGATTATTATATTATAAGTAATGATTAAATCGCCGAATGAACCCTCTTTCTTATACACCGGGAAACCTTTCCCATTCAGCTTCACCTTAGTGCCGTTTGTAGTTTCCGGCGGAACTTTCAATTTCACCTTACCATCGAATGTGTTCACAGTTATCTCGCCGCCCAGCAAAGCTGTGTAAAGATCAATTTCGGCTGTAGAATACAATTGATCTCCATCCAATACAAAAGGAGTATCATTTGAAATCACAAAGCTGATGATGAGATCTCCATTGGGTCCACCGTTGACACCTGCTCCACCTTGATTCTTGATTCTAATTTTCTGTCCGTCTTTGATACCAGCCGGAATAGTGAGTCGAATATTTCGCCCGTCTATTGTGATCGTTCGTTTGTGTGTTGTAAACACTTCCCGAATGTTCAAGTGTAATTCTGCATAAAGATCAGCACCCCTGAACCGCAACTGATTTCCGCCATATCCTGAAGCACCTTCTCCAAACATCGATTCAAAAAAATCGGAATAGTCGCTTGCAGAATCGGCTCCTGATCTTGCACCAAATGGATTATCACTGTTGGAAGAGCGCTGACGTTTGGCTTCTTCAAATTGATCGGCTTGCTTCCAGTCGCCACCGTAGGCATCATACTTCTTCCGCTTCGCCGGATCACTCAACACTTCATTGGCTTCATTGATCTCCTTAAATTTTTTCTCGGCATCCTTATTATTGGGATTCAAATCAGGATGGTATTTGCGAGCCATCTTCCTGAATGCTTTCTTGATTTCGGCTTCCGTTGCTGATTTATTTAATCCAAGAATTTTATAATAGTCAATGACAGCCATGTAAAGATTGTGTGAGCATAAATGTAGCAGAGAATATTCCGACTAAATGTGAGAAACATCACATCTTTACTGCTCAAAGAATACGCGATTTCGATATCTTCACATCTGCATATTTCCATGCATCATTGAATCTCACTTTTGTCATTTCATATTTCTCCAAATCACCCATCTCAAGGTACACATTCATCAGCCCGCAAAGTGCCCATCCATTGTCGCGGTAAATGAGAAGATCTTCTTCGTAAACCTTCGCTGCTTCGGGCAACTTTCCTGCTTCGATTAATACTTCACCAAGGTGATGCCGCACAGAGAAGAACCAATCCGGTGGTTCGTCATAATTCAATGCATCTTCTTTCGCAGTCGCTTCCTTCAACAATGCAATGGCCAGATCGAATTTCTTTTCCTTCGCTCTTAATTCACCTTCCAAAGTCTTCGATGCAATCTCACATATGTCGTACATGCTGTTGATACCCCAGATCATCAACTCTTTGATGGTGGTGTCGGTCATGATTAACTTCATCTCTTCTAAATGTTGACCTGCCTTTTTCACGTCATCTTTCGACAATCGTTCCATTCCTTGTGCATAATGCCAAATGACAGAAGGATATTTAAGATCCTGCTCGGGCGCAGGTGTTTTGTGAATCTCATCCCATAAACCAAGCTTCACTTCCACGAACCAGGGAATGGAATAATAATGCAGCAGTGTGGCCCACATAGGATCACGTAAAAGTTTCTTGTGTGCATGATCTGCAGTAGCAATAGCGCCTTCCATGGCTAGTTTGCTCTCACCACTCATGGTTGCGCAGGCGGCGATGAAGTGATGGTTATGTGGATAATAAGCCAATGGATATACGCCCTGGGCATGGCAAGCCTCGACATATAAACTATCCACCAAAACTGCTTTTTGATTGGCCACAACTCCATCGTGATATCGTCCTATGCGGATGTATGTATGGGCAGGCATGTGCAAAAGATGACCAGAGCCGGGCACCAGATCGCGCAGCAAGTCAGCGCTGGCAAGTGCCATCTCTGCATGCTGCGACATTTCTGTTGCATGAATATATAAATGATTTGCGCCCGCATGGCGAGGATCACGACGAAGACAATCCTCCAAAACAGAAAGAATTTCAGGTGTCCATGGCTGAACGCTGCCGTCTTTCTGCCATAAGTTCCATGGATGTAAATCCATTAATGACTCTGCGAAGAGCGTCGCCAACGTGACATCCTCAGGATATGTGCGATAAACCTCTCTCATTGCAGATGCGTATGCGGAATCCAGTGTCGAACGCTCGATGGTTGTGTCACTTGAATAGCGATGTGTTAATGCGCCAATCAAGTCTTTTTCTTTTTGAGAAATAGATGTACTCAACGCTTTAGACTTTTGAACAGCGTCATAAGCTCGTTGGAAGTTATCCTTCTCCATGCCGGCATTGTAGTTCGGGCCAAGCACATAAGCGAATCCCCACCAACACATGGCGCAGTTAGAATCAAGTCTGGCGGATTCATAAAAGGATCTACCTGCTTCGGCGTGGTTAAAACCAAATGACAGCATCAAGCCCTGATCAAAATAGCGTTGTGCTTCTGTATTGGATGTTGTGATGGTATAGTGCATCCCCTCAAGTCCGCTGAACAGTGGAGCCTTCATTCCCGAATGATACCAGGAATTGTCGGTCAGTTCCGGAGCGCAACATCCGTGTCGATCGTCATCAGATTTTGTTTTGTTGTTGTCGCTTTTTGATCGCTGTTCGCACGAAATTAGTAGCAAACTCAGTGCGATAATGGTGAGAATTGCGCGCATGATTCGAGGTTTGGTTTACACTTACAAAATTAGAAGGAAAATAGTGTGATGAACAGTATTTCAAGTAACGCAACAAAAAATTGCAGTTATTTTTTTCGAACTCAAGGAAGCAGAAAATTCAAACTAATGATTATCGGTTAATCGTTTTCCAACGCACTACCATTCAACAGCAATAATTTTCCAGTGTCAATTCTCCCGCAAAAAAAACTTCAACTCATCGGCACTTCAATCAATAGTATTTCCGCATCCTGAGAATTGGCATAAAGGGATATGTTGCTTGCACCAGTGATGCCGATTCCGTCTCTTTCATTCAATTCAACACCATCGATTGTCATGTCACCTTTCAGCACAAAGGCGTATAGGCCATTGCCTTCCTTCTTGAAGTTGTACTCCGCAATAAAGCCCTTATCCAATCTTCCGATATGAAACCATGCATCCTGATGAATCCACACACCAGCATCATCCATATTGGGCGAGAGAATCTGTTCCAACTTGTTGTGTCTATTTTTTGCATCAAGGGAAATCTGATCATAGCGTGGTTCCACATTGGGCTTGTTCGGAACGATCCAAATCTGCAGAAACCTCACAGGTAGCTCCTTACTGTGGTTGTATTCGCTGTGAGTGATTCCCAATCCTGCACTCAGAACTTGTATATCACCATGCCGAATGACTGCAACATTGCCCATGCTGTCTTTATGTTCTAACGCGCCTTCCAAAGGAATGGAAATGATTTCCATATTGCGGTGCTGATGTTCACTAAAACCCATTCCCGCTGCAACATGATCATCATTCAAAACGCGCAACGCGCCGAAATGCATGCGTGTCTGGTCGTAATAATCTGCAAAACTAAAAGTGTGTTTGCTTTGAAGCCAGCCATGATTGGCGATTCCTCTCGTTGATGATTTGTGTATGATGTGATTTGACATGCTATGTATTGATTTTGATTGTTCGGTGAATTGGATTGCGATGCAAGATTACTACCACAATATGGAGACATATCATTGAGCAAGGTCAACAGCTTGGTGCAGGGGAAATATTATACTGAAGAATTATCCTGGGAAGTGCGCATCACTTTTTTCCATCAACAAAATACATATCAATCATGCCTTTGTTTTTTGCTTCAATCTTACCTCTATAAATGCAATTGTATTCATTCTTAACGAGCTCCCAGGTTGCTCCACTGATATTGATCTTTCCCGCCTCGCACGCTGACTCCATGCGTGATGCAACATTCACCGTATTGCCCCAAATGTCATAGGCAAATTTTGTAACACCAACAATACCGGCGACCACCGGTCCGCTATTGACGCCAATCCGCACCTCGAACACCTCTTTACCTGCTGCCTCACGTTGTCGTGTATATTTTTTCATGAATTCTATGATCTCCAACGCCGCGTTTACGACATCGAATTGATTGGTATTGTTGGCCACAGGCAATCCACCTGCACACATATAACTATCACCAATTGTTTTGATCTTCTCTAGATTGTTACGTGCTATGATTTCATCAAATGATTTAAAACATGTATGAATCTCTTCTACCAATTCCTGCGCAGACAGTTTCTCAGATATCCTCGTGAAATTCTTGAAGTCCGTGAACATAACAGTAACGTGTTCAAACAATCGCGCCTGAGCACTTCCATTTGCCTTCAATTCATCAGCCACTTCAGAAGGAAGGATATTGAGAAGCAGTTCATCACTTCGATATTTACTAGCGCGAATTCTATTTCGTTGGGTAAAGAAAATAATGGCAAACAAAAACATCACACCGAAACCTACAATAAAACTGTTGCTCAATATTTTCTGCCGCTGCATCTCCTTTCTTGCAATCGCATCCTTCTTATCCTGCTCAGCTTTGGCGTGTGATTCCTTCTTATCGAACTCATAATTCATCGCTTTACGCGTTAGCTCTTTATCTTTTTCCAGATTGAACAGAGTATCCTTTAATGCCATTGATCTTTTGAAGTGACTCAACGCGAGTTCAAATCTCCCTGTGGTATCATACAATCGCGAAAGTGATTCTTCAAAATACCAAAGGTCATTGATTGCTCCAATGCTATCTCCCAGAGCAACTGCTCTTTGTAATTCTTCTTCTGCCTCTTTGAATTTTCCTGCCTTCACGTGCACATTTCCGATACTGGCAAGCAGTCTTGCCTTATCATGATTGTTGCCGATTTCTTCTGAAAGTTTGAGTGCGCGGAAATAATATGTCAACGCATCTGCATCATTTCCACTTGCCAAATGAACGGATCCAATGTTGCCAAGATGTAGCGCAACTACTTTAAGATCACCCGTCAATTCAGCCAAAGCAAGAACCTTATTATAATACTCAAGTGATTTATCAAATTGCATTTGTCGTGCATAGATTCGCCCCAAATCACTAAGTAGCGCTGCACTTTCCAAACTATTGCCCAATTGCTCACTCATCTTCAAAGCCCGCAAGTTGAATTCCAAAGCTCTTACATCATCACCTAAATTTTCGTAAACACTACCCGTTCGCTGAAGCAGAGTCGCGATGTAACGCTCCTCTCCCAGTGCCTCATAAATTCTCAAAGCTGCTTGATAATGCTCTAATGCTTTATTGAAATTGCCTTGGTTTTCATAGGTGACACCAATCTTATAGTAAGTATCTGCGGCGCCTTTGCGATCCCCACGTTTTTGTGATATCTGCAAAACTTCATTTCGATATCGCAAAGCTTCCAATTCATTGCCCTGCAATTCACTGATGGTTGCCATCAGGTTATTCGCTGCACTGACACGGTTGAGCAATGCATTTTTCAAAACTAGATCGTCAGTCTCCATCCATTGATCACATGTGTGGATGAGTTCGGATGTAAGTCGAAAGGCTTCTTTATTCTCGCCGAGCTTCAACATTGCAGTGGCTTTGTTGAGAGAAGCATCCGCCGCGCCGATATAATCTCCCAACTTCATTGCGAGGGTATTGGCTTCATCGGAAAGAAATACAACCGTATCTGGTCTGCTTTCCATCAATGCAAGTGCGAGGGCGTTCAAGGCGTTCAACTTGGAATTATCTTCCTGTGCTGTCTGGATCATCACTATAAGAGAATCAGACCGATGCTGAGCAATGATCTTCGCCGTTGTGAGTAAAATGAAAATGAGTATGAGGGTTTTACGATGCATTGACGTGAATCAGAAACTAACGCTCCAAAGTTCGCTCAAATAAGGGTAAGGCCGTAAAACTTCATCCCTGTGAGTTTTTATGACTGGTGAAAAATGACCTTAGATCGCAAGTGCATCAAGGATCTCGCACGCATCAAGGCATTTGTCAACAAATCTTCTTTGCGATTGTTATTGGTTCATCCCATCTTTGAACCCATATGGAAATTGCTGAAGAAATCATTGAAGTCATTGGTGCCCGCGAGCACAATCTGAAAAATATTGACGTGAATATTCCGCGCAATCA
>JAYTOA010000136.1:0-93044 GCA_043748015.1 Flavobacteriales bacterium | reverse complement strand
GACTGATTTCAAAAAAGAAAAGGAGGGAATTTAGCTTGGCAAATCGGTGCCGGACTTTTTTGAAAGCAGGAGGAGTTTGGATTTGTCAGCCCGCAGGTGGCATGGACTTCAAGTATTTTCTCTACAGCCTTGAATTTTTTGGTTCTTTTTTTTTCAAGAAATAAAGAACGTAAAGTAGTTCATTCACTTAAACAGAGAGGGCTTTGCGAAGTAACCCGTTAATCCAATATAAAAATACGCGGAGTTTCACATTTTCAAAGCAATTGAAGACTTTATGTATGTGTAACGAAGCCATGACCAAGCGAAACGAATTCAGTATTCAGAAGTAGTTCGCATGCCAAATCGCAACTCACCACGTCACAAGTCACAAATAAAAAATGGTCGCCACTTTCGCGACGACCATTTAAATTTATCTTTCAGTAATACGATTACATCATACCACCCATTCCGCCACCCATTGGAGGCATCGATGGTGCGCCTTCTTCTTTCACATCGCTGATGACACACTCGGTGGTCAACAACATTCCTGCGATGGAAGCTGCGTTCTCAAGTGCTACACGAACAACTTTCGTTGGATCGATTACACCTGCTGCAATAAGGTTTTCGAAAACATCGGTGCGGGCATTGTAACCGAAGTCATCTTTGCCTTCACGCACTTTGTTCACCACAACTGCACCTTCGCCACCGGCGTTGGCAACGATCTGACGAAGCGGCTCTTCTGTAGCACGCATGATGATCGCAATACCTGTTTGCTCGTCGTCATTCAATCCTTTCAATTTGTCCAGCGCTTTGCTGGCGCGAATCAATGCAACGCCACCACCGGCAACAATTCCTTCTTCAACTGCAGCACGTGTAGCATGCAATGCATCGTCTACACGGTCTTTCTTCTCTTTCATCTCCACTTCTGTAGCTGCACCGATGTAAAGAACTGCAACACCACCTGCAAGCTTTGCAAGACGCTCCTGCAATTTCTCACGGTCGTAGTCTGAAGTTGTTTTATCGATCTGTGACTTGATCTCTGAAATACGAGATGCAATGGCCTCTTTACTTCCTGAACCATTCACGATAGTCGTATTGTCTTTGTCTACTGTGATTTTCTCGGCATTACCAAGATCTTCAAGTGTAGCATTTTCCAATTTCAATCCTGTCTCTTCGCTGATCACCTGACCACCTGTGAGAATTGCGATGTCTTGCAACATTGCTTTTCTGCGATCACCGAAACCTGGAGCTTTAACTGCAGCGACTTTCAGTGCGCCACGAATTTTATTGACTACAAGTGTCGCCAATGCTTCACCATCTACATCTTCTGCGATGATCAACAACGGACGACCTGTCTGTGCTGACTTCTCGAGAATAGGAAGAAGTTCTTTCATCGTGCTCACTTTCTTATCGTAGATAAGGATGTAGGCGTTCTCAAGATCTGCTTCCATGTTCTCGGCATTCGTAACGAAGTATGGAGAAAGATATCCGCGATCGAATTGCATTCCTTCAACAGTCTTCACGTCTGTCTCCGTTCCTTTTGCTTCTTCAACGGTAATTACACCTTCGATACCCACTTTGGCCATCGCATCTGCGATCAATGTTCCGATAGTATCGTCGTTGTTTGCGGAGATTGAAGCTACTTGCTTAATTTTTGCTGTGTCGCTTCCAACTGCTTTTGATGTCTTCTTCAATTCGGCAACAACAGCTTCAACTGCTTTGTCGATACCGCGCTTCAGATCCATTGGATTTGCTCCACTGGCTACGTTCTTCAATCCTGAAGTAACGATAGACTGTGCCAATACTGTTGCTGTAGTTGTTCCGTCGCCTGCGATATCTGCAGTCTTGCTCGCAACTTCTTTCAACATCTGAGCACCCATGTTTTCGATAGGATCTTTCAGTTCGATTTCTTTTGCTACTGAAACTCCATCCTTAGTAATCTGTGGAGCTCCGAATTTTTTGTCGATTACAACATTGCGTCCTTTTGGTCCCAATGTCACTTTCACTGCATTTGCCAATGCATCAACACCGGCCTTTAGCTTCTCGCGCGCGGCGGTGTCAAATGTTATCTCTTTTGCCATTTTAATAATTTTTTGATTTTTTGATTTATTGATTTGTTGATTTTTTGAATTGGTGAAAATTGGCAGGAGTATCGCGCTTAAATCACGAAATCACCCATTCACCAAATCATCAAATAATCGCGAAGATGTCTGACTCACGCATGATGAGGTATTCCTTACCATCAATAGTGATCTCCGTTCCTGCATATTTTCCGTAGAGAACGGTGTCTCCACTTTTTACCGTCATCGGCTCGTCTTTTTTCCCTATACCAACCGCGATGATTGTTCCGCGCTGTGGCTTTTCTTTGGCGGTGTCCGGAATGATGAGGCCGCTTGCAGTTGTGGTTTCAGCAGCGCTTGGCTCTACGAGCACGCGGTCTGCAATTGGTTTTACATTAACTGACATGTTGTTTGAATTTTTACTGGTTAATTTGAAATTTTGAGCAATCGTGGTTTTCACCAATTGTGCCATTCACCTAATTGACACGCATTGCGAATAAATTGTCAGGCTGAGCAAAAAAAATGTCAGTGCGTAGGACACACTGACATTGTTAAGTCTTTTATATGGCAGATTATTGACCAGCCGGTGCATCACCGCCCTGACCGTCTTGTGCTCCACTATCCACCGGTTGTTCTGTTCCTGCAGGTGCTGCATTGTCATCATACGTGCTGGCTGTTGTGAACCAACGTGCAGAAACAAGGCAAAGTAAAAAAAGTGCAATGGCCAGATACCACGTTGCTTTCTCAAGAAAATCTGTCGTGCGCTGAACGCCGCCAACTTGTGTCGCGCCTTGAAAACCAACGGCCAATCCACCACCCTTTGGGTTCTGAACCAATACTACAATGCCGAGCAGTAATGCTACAAATACGATGAGAACAAGGATAAACGATGCCATGATGATTTACTTTTTGTATTTATCTAAATTTTTCAATTGGGCGGCAAAGTAAACACTTTTTTCAGGATATAGCTCCATCAATTTTTTGTAAGCCTTCCGCGCCTTGTCTGACTTGCCCTGTCGTGCATACAATTGGGCCATGGTTTCTGTGATCATCGAGAAGTCTTCTTCAAGACTTTCTTTGGCAACATTCCCGGAGGTGTAATCTGCCGCTCTGCCTCGTGCTATCTGTGGTTCAAAGGAAATGAAACGATCGATTAACTCCTTCTGATGCGCCTGTGCATCGGTCAACAGAATGCGTTCTGTTCCATGCGATGCCCCGGATGGATCAGGTGCTTTTTCTTCTTTAATTTCTTCTGCCTCCGGATATTGAACTTGTTCCGGTGCAACACGCATCCAATCACTCATTTCAACTGATGACGCTTGTTCGTGTTCCTTGAATGATGAACCTTCTCCAAAATGCAATTGGCGTGAACGCTTCAACATATACGATGCGTAGCTGTCAACTTCCGAAGGTGTTTCCAACTGATTCGCTGCTTCGTCTTCTGATTCCAATTTCGCGGGCATTGCTTCTATCACATCAGATTCAATGCTGCTGTGAATTGCTGCTATAAGAATGTTGTGTTCAAGGCTGCCGGAATTTTCAATAGCCGTTTCCTGCACACCCATTTTCTGAGTCGTATTCTTCTCTGTAATTTCCACCTTGGACGATTCCGACACATCCAGTATTACCGGTGTTACTTCTTGTGTTTTCTCTTCTTCTTTTACAGGTGAAAAATCTTCATCTACAATCATCGCCGCCAATTCCGCCGCCGACTCATTTTCCATCACCTGCTCTTCTTTCTCTATCTCTTCTTCAAATACAACCTCACTCTTAGCAGATACATACTCGCTAATATGAATTACTTCGTTCCGAGCACTCTCGTTCTCATTCTGCTCTTCACTCTGCTTTCCTTTCACCCAGTGGTACAAAATTTTTCTGTCACCGGCATATACTGCCGCCTGGTGCAGCTGATCTGCAAAGCGATAATCACCCGACTGCTGCAATGATTTGGCGAGTAACAATTGCACAGCACTGAAATACGGATAGCGCATCGAGATCTCGCTCAATTGTTTTGGTTCCATTTGCTTCAGCAACTCAGGATTCGCAATTACTTTATGTATGAAGTCTTTGTCCAATATTTTTTCTTTACCAATTGCCGACGCTTGCATTATAAATTTCTTGTGTCAGCTGTTCGTTGATGAGTTTCCACAGTCCTTCTTCTATCGTAAATAAATCCTGATCTGCATTGAAGTCGGCGAATTTGGTGAAGGATTTTTCAAAGCCAAGTTCGGGATCGACTTTGTTTTCGTATTTCACTTTTATAGTGATGGAAAGTCGATTAAGTGAAGCCGTTTCCGTTCCTCCGGATTGAATCGCAACAGGTGATGTTGTGTAGTCAACGACGGAACCTGAATAGCGAAGATCACCTTCATTTTCGCTCAATTTTAAAGGACTTTGTGAAAGCAATACGTCCTTCAACGATTCTGTAAATCGTTGCGCATATGTCGGCGTAGACATAGCTGTTGCAGGTTTGAAATAGTCTACGGAAAATGTTTTTGCGCCGCTGAATTGTCCTCCGGTAAAGGAATAAATACCGCAGCCTGTAAGACAAAAAACCAATGCGAATATTTGAAGGAGTCTTCTCAATGAATGATAATCTTATGCATCAACCTGATTTATTTCACCAGATTGTATTCTTTGATTTTTCTGTAAAGTGTGCGCTCTGAAATTCCCAATTCTTCTGCTGCATACTTGCGCTTGTTGCGGTGTTTTTTCAATGCGCGTTCTATCAGATCTTTTTCGGAATTCTGAAGTGAAAGAGATTCTTCTGCCTCGATATGCTTTTGATTTCCTGCAATGCCGCTGCCTTGTGGAAGACGTATCAATCCTCCCGCTGATGGCGGTGTGTTCTGATAATTTGTCTCGTTGTTCTCTGAAAAAACACGGTTGATCAATGCGGAGTTGGAAGAATCGCTGGCGAACTCTGTCCCGGATTGAATCATCCCCGAAACGAGTTGCTTCAAATCGTTGAGATCATTTTTCATGTCGAATAGAACCTTGTATAAAATTTCCCTCTCGGAAAAATTCTGCTGCGCATCGTTCTTTCCGGCAACAATCATCGAACTTGTTCCAAAGCCTTCCTGCGGCAAATAGTAGTGCAATGTTTCTCCTGAAATCTTGCGCTCTTGCTCGAGTACATTGATCTGTTCTGTGATGTTTTTCAATTGACGAACATTTCCCGGCCATGAATAATTGACCAAAATTTCTTTGGCGTCCTGCGTCAATTCCAACACCGGCATTTTGTATTTCTCAGCAAAATCGGTTGTGAATTTGGCGAAAAGAAGTGGTATGTCTTCTCTTCTTTCTCTTAACGGCGGCAGATAGACGGGAACCTGATTTAACCTGTAATAAAGATCCTCACGGAATTTCCCACTTCTGATCGCTGTGCTGAATTCTACGTTGGTGGCTGCTACCACGCGCACATTTGTTTTCTGCACTTTAGATGATCCTACACGGATATACTCTCCGGTTTCGAGCACGCGCAACAATCTAACTTGTGTCTGCAATGGAAGTTCTGCTACTTCATCCAGAAAAATAGTCCCGCCATTCGCTTCTTCGAAATATCCCTTGCGCGCTTCTGATGCGCCAGTGAACGATCCTTTCTCGTGTCCGAACAATTCGCTGTCGATTGTTCCCTCCGGTATCGCTCCACAATTCACGGCGATATAAGGCGCATGTTTTCTTGCACTGTACGCGTGAATAATTTTCGGTATGCTCTCTTTTCCTGTTCCGCTTTCTCCACTGATCAGTACCGACATATTGGTTGTCGAAACTTGCACTGCAATATCCAATGCACGATTCAACATTGATGAATTACCAATGATCTCAAATCTCTGTTTTACTGTTCGGATATCCATGAATATTTACAAAGAGGGGTTTACAGTAGGGTTTTTCGGATAACTTTTTACGACATGGCCGATGAGTGTTACGGCAGCAGATTCTGTTGTCATCACGTCTACAAATTGTCCAGGGGCATATCCTTCGCCTTTTGGAAACACTGCAACTGCATACTGTGAGTTGCGTCCATAATAAAAGTCGTCTGATTTTTTGGATACGCCTTCTATCAAAATTTTCTGCACGTAACCAACATAGCGTTTGGTTTGCTCTGCAGAATTTTTGAGTTGAAGTTCGATGACTTCAGCGAGCCTTCGTTGTTTTACTTCTTCCGGAACATCGTCTTCAAATTTTCTTTCTGCTAAAGTTTTCGGACGCTCTGAATATTTGAACATGTAGGCCATGTCATATTTCATTTTTGCAATGAGCGATAATGTATCCTGATGCTCTTCTTCTGTCTCGCCGCAAAATCCACTGATGATATCTGTGCTGATACCACAGTTGGGTATAATTCTTCTGATCGAAGCAATTCTCTCTTCATACCATTCTCTGGTATAGCCGCGGTTCATACGTTTCAATACATCGCTGTTGCCGCTTTGAACGGGCAAATGCACATAGTCACAAATGTTTTCATATTTCGCCATCACATGCAACACGTCATCGGTCATGTCTTTCGGATGTGAAGTAGAATAGCGCACTCGCAAATCAGGATTTACCAATGCCACCATTTCCAGCAACTGCGCAAAATTCACAGTTGGTTTTGTTGGGTCGGTAATTTCTCCTTTTGAGTTGAAATTCCATTTGTAGGAATCGACGTTTTGTCCAAGCAATGTCACCTCGCGATATCCTTCATTGAAAAGCTCATGCGCTTCTCTGACAATCGTTTCCGGATCGCGACTTCTTTCTCTGCCACGTGTAAATGGCACTACGCAAAACGAACACATATTATCGCAGCCTCGCATGATGGAAATGAACGACGTGATACCGTTGCTGTTCAACCTCACCGGGGTGATTTCTGCATAGGTTTCTTCTCTGCTCAAAAGAACATTGACGCCCTTTTGTCCGTCTTCGAGCTTATCTATAAGATTGGGTAAATCGCGGTATGCATCCGGACCAACGACAAGATCTACGAGCTTTTCCTCTTCCATTAATTTCTCGCGCAATCTTTCTGCCATGCAGCCCAATACTCCGATAGTCATTCCCGGTCTGCGCTTTTTTACAGATCGAAGAAATTTGAGTCGGCCACGTATACGTACCTCCGCATTGTCGCGAATGGCGCACGTGTTGAGCAATACCAGATCGGCTTCTTCAGCATCGCGTGTGGTGGTGAAACCTTCCTTCGCAAGTATGCTCGCAACGATTTCGCTGTCGGAGAAATTCATCTGACAGCCGTAGCTTTCTAACAAAAGTTTGCGTGGTTTTTTTTCTGAAATTACCTCTGCATCCAGCATGAGGTATTCGCCCTGTCGGGTCTCGTCGATGATTTTTTCTTCCACAGTATATGGCTGTTTTGAAAATGAATGTTTTGAAAGCCGCGAAGATAGGGACTTATGCTTGCTTTTTGGATTCAAACTTTTTTCTCCCCATACATTTGTCCCTTTTATGCAAATTGTCGGCGAAGCGAAATCGTTGCCGACTATTGCAAGAAATGATATCGATTGTTTGAGGGAATATCACCCATTCACACATCAACCAATCGCCAATTGAAAAACGCTTATGAGTAAAAATTTAGTGATCGTCGAATCACCTGCAAAGGCCAAAACAATCGAGGGATATCTCGGCAAAGACTTTATTGTAAAGAGTAGCTATGGACACGTTCGCGATCTTCCGAAAAGCGATGTTGCCATCAATATCGAGAAGGGATTTGTTCCTGTCTATGAAGTATCCGCAGATAAGCAGGATGTCATTTCCGAATTGAAAAAACTGGCAGCGAAAGCAGAGCACGTTTGGCTCGCAACGGATGAGGACCGCGAGGGAGAGGCCATCTCATGGCACCTTGCGGAAGCACTCGGCTTGAGTATCAAAGACACAAAACGCATTGTTTTTCACGAGATCACCAAGAAGGCGATACAAGCAGCTATTGATAGTCCGCGCACCATCGATATCGATCTGGTGAATGCACAGCAAGCACGTCGCGTGCTTGATAGACTTGTAGGTTTTGAACTTTCACCGGTGCTTTGGAAAAAAGTTAAGGGCGGACTCAGCGCCGGGCGAGTGCAAAGTGTTGCAGTTAGAATTATCGTTGAAAGAGAACGCGAGATTGATTTGTTCAATGCTATTTCTTATTACAACGTTCGCGGAAATTTCGACCTCGGATCTGCAATGCTTAAAGCAGATCTTTCGAGAAAACTAAAAGATTCTCCTGAGGCGAATGATTTCCTTTCGCGTGCCAATGGTGCGCAGTTTTCTATTTCAAATATTGAAACGAAACCGGCTAAGCGAACTCCTGCCGCACCTTTCACTACTTCAACGCTTCAACAGGAAGCAAGTCGTAAACTTGGTTTCAGCGTGTCGCGCACAATGGTGGTTGCGCAAAAGCTCTATGAAAGTGGAAAGATCACGTACATGAGAACGGACAGCGTGAATCTTTCCGATTTCGCACTCGATTCTGCCAAGCAAGAAATCACGCGCGCATTTGGTGATCGATACAGCAAGACAAGACAATTCACCAGCAAGAGCAAAGGTGCTCAGGAAGCTCACGAAGCGATTCGTCCAACAGATATCGCGATATCAGAAATTGATCACGATCGCGATGAACAACGTTTGTATGATCTGATCTGGAAGCGCACCATTGCATCTCAAATGGCAGACGCGGAACTTGAAAAAACTACTGCAACTGTCGCCATCAGCACGATGGATGATGTGCTGCTCGCGAAAGGTGAAGTGATCAAGTTCGATGGATTCTTACGTGTATATATAGAGAGCTCGGATGATGAAGAAACGGAAGAGGGTGGTAGCGGAATGTTACCTCCATTGACTGTTGGTCAAGTGTTGGCGCTTGCTGATATGACGGCAACTCAACGCTACTCGCAAAAGCCTTCACGCTATTCTGAAGCTGCCTTGGTAAAGCGTTTGGAGGAACTCGGAATTGGTAGACCTTCTACTTATGCACCAACAATTTCCACGATTCAGAATCGTGAGTACATCGAGAAAAAAGACAAAGACGGCATTGAAAGAAAATACGAAGTCATCACATTGAGAACACCTCACATCATTTCTGAAATCAAATCAGAAATGACGGGCGCTGAGAAATCAAAACTCTTTCCAACGGATATCGGAATGGTGGTGAATGATTTTCTTGTAGATCAGTTTCCAACCATTCTTGACTATGCGTTCACAGCAAATGTGGAAGAGGAATTTGATGAGATCGCCGGTGGAAGATTGCAATGGCAGGAGATGATGAAGAAATTCTATCTGCCTTTCCATAAAAATGTGGAAGACACTTTAGAAAATGCCGAGCGTCAAACAGGCGAGCGCGAATTAGGTATGGACCCGAAAACCGGAAAGTTGGTACTTGTTCGCATTGCGCGCTTTGGTCCCGTCGTTCAATTGGGAAACAGTGAAGACGAGGAAAAGAAGTATGCATCATTACGTCCCGGACAAAGCATCGGAACAATCACCCTTGATGAAGCGATCAAGCTTTTTGACTTACCGCGCGTGGTTGGTGAATACAAAGGTCAGAAGGTGACGGCTGCGATTGGACGCTTTGGCCCATTCGTGAAATGGGGAAATATGTTCACCAGTCTTCGCCCAAAAGAAGGTGATGATCCTTTTACCATAGAGATGGATCGCGCCATCGAATTGATCGAAGGAAAAATCACTGCTGCTGCTGCCGCATTGTTGCAAGAGTTCGCTGAGCGTCCGGATATCCAGATTATTCAGGGACGATTTGGTCCCTACATCAAAAAGGAAAAAGAAAACTACAAGTTGCCAAAAGGTGTTGATCCTAAGACGATCGAGTTGAAAGATGTTCTTGCAGCTATCGAGGAGCAAGACGCCAATCCATCGGCGAAGAAAAAAGCCGCTTCGAGAAAGGCTGCGCCGAGTAAAAAATCAGCAGCAAAGAAAAAAGCGCCAGCGAAGAAGAAGGCGGCGAAGAAAGGAAGCGCTAAGAAATGAACTATTTGAACAATTGAAGTAACTCATAATTGTTGGTGGACCTAATGGAAGTGGCAAAACTGCATTCGCCACTGAGTTCTTGAAGGAAAACAGGTATCCATTTCTGAATTCGGATGAAATTAGAAAGTTGTTGCCAATTGAGGATGACAATATTGCCCAGATACATTCGGGTAGAATTTTCCTTGAAAGATTGAATGAACATTTAGAACGCGGGGAAGTCTTATTCTGGAATCCACTTTGTCAGGAAAAACTTTAGTGAAAAGTATTGATCGTTTTAGAGCCCGTGGTTATGAAGTCAGTATGTTTTTCGTTTATCTTGAATCGCCACAGCAACATTTGAAACGAATAGCTCAAAGAGTCGTTAAGGGAGGGCACTTTGTGCCGGATGAAGATGTTATCAGGCGATATAAGAGGAGCCATCATAATTTTTGGACGGAAGGTTGACCGTTGGACGTTGGTGAATAATGCCAGTGATAAACCGGTGTCCATAGCACTATCTATCAATCAAGGCATTGAAATTTTTGATGTGGATTTGTACATAGGTTTATAGAAATTTTAGATCATGAGTGATAAAGAAAAAAGTGCACTTGCGTCTTATAGATTTACCGCTATGGTAATGAGGTTAATGAATAAGGCAGCCAAAAACGCTCAACTTGAAAACCGGAGTTACGGACTACCGAATATCTATAGCCGAAATAAAAAATTGTATTACGCCATGCCTGATGGCCGAGTTCTGACGCAAGAACAATACGACCAGGAAACAGAAACGAAATCGTAATCAGTTTCTTTCCCTTTTCTCCATCAACAATCTTCTTTCAAAAACTCTTTGTGCAACTTCAATTTTGGTTGTGACGCAGTTGGATATTAGCCACCATGGATATCTCTGTATTTTTTTCTCAAAGCAATTTTCGCGAACTTCTTCCTGAAGAAAACAACTCATCACAAATGCTCAATCATGTGCATTTCTTTTCCGGTGATCTCGAAGAACTGGAAGGAAAGCGCATCGCAATCATTGGCGTGAACGAAGGACGCGCAGCGCTCAACAATTCCGGGACGGTAAACGGTCCCGACGTCATCAGAAAATATCTCTATCAACTTTTCGTGATGGATGATAAAGTAAATGTGATCGATCTTGGCAACATCGAACCTGGAAATGAAATCACTGATACTTATTACGCACTCAATCAGACATGCCAGGTGCTTCTCAAAAAGAACATCGTTCCAATCATCATCGGAGGATCTCAGGATCTCACTTATGCGAATTATCTCGCTTACGAAAACATGGAACAAACGGTGAATGTTGTTACAGTCGACTATCGCCTTGACTTCGGGAAGAGCGAGAAGGATGTGAATTCAAAATCATATCTCAATAAAATTATTTTGCATAAGCCGAATTATCTTTTCAACTATTCCAACATCGGTCATCAACGTTATCTCACCGAGCCGGATCTTTTGTCGTTGATGTCAAATATGTATTTCGATGCACATCGCCTCGGCGATATGCAGCCATTTATGCAGCGCACGGAACCAATTATCCGCAATGCTGATATTCTCTCATTCGATATTGCTTCTATAAGACAAAGTGAAGCGCCGGGTTGCGCCAACGCAGGACCAAATGGATTTTTTGGTGATCAGGCAGCGCAGCTTTGCAGATACGCTGGCATGAGTGACAAGCTTTCATCTTTTGGTATCTACGAATACAATCCTGATTTTGATCGAGATGGTCAAACGGCGCATCTGGCCGCGCAAATGATCTGGTGTTTTATTGAAGCATTTTCTCAAAGGAAAAAAGATTATCCCGTTGGTGATTATGCAGAATACACAAAATATATCGTGACACTCTTGAATGAAGGTCATGAATTGATTTTCTACAAGAGTGATAAAAGTGATCGCTGGTGGATGGATGTTCCTTATCCGTCAGGTCAGGAAAACAAGTACGAAAGACACCACCTGGTACCCTGTACTTATGAAGAATATCAACAAGCGACCAACGAAGAGATGCCGGATCGCTGGTGGAAGACCTATCAAAAATTGGTCTGAAAAAATATTAGATTATTGAATGTCAAACGTTTAAGCATGTTTTAAGTGTTCCAATCCAAGTCTATTGTTGAAATTTTTTTTGGACTGTGGAAAAAACCTCTACTTTAGCCACCTTCCTAAAATACCATAGGAACCAAATCAGCTTAACAACCACCTTTTAGTGTATGAAGAAGTTTCTACTTTCTTTTTCTCTTGCTTCTGCAACTTTTATTTCTCTTGCCCAGCAGGATCCACAGTTCACGCAATGGCAGTTCGACCGACAATCTTTTAATCCGGCGGTGGTTGGAACTGAAAAAATGCATTGCCTGTCAGTGTTTCATCGCGATCAGTGGGATGGATTAGATCACGATCCGAAGACATATCTTGTAAATTATCAAGGTGCATTTGGTTCGAAGCAACTGGACGGTGGGGGCCTTACGTTTTTTACCGAAGTGCTCGGTCAGCAGCAGAATACTATTATCAGAGGGGCTTATGCGCGTCACTTCGCCTTGAATGGTGGAAGCTTTTTTTCTGCAGGACTTTCATTGGGTATGGTGCAAAGTAAGCTAGGTGCTAATTGGGTCTATATTGACGCAGGTGACCCTACAATTCCTACAAGCTCAACTTCGCAAGGTGTATTCGACATGAATCTCGGTCTCACATTGTATAAGCCAAAGAAATATTATTTTGGTGTATCTTCCACACACCTTAATGCGGCTGATATGAAAGACCTCAATATTAAAGTAGCACGTCACTATTATGTGATGGGTGGTGTTGAATTGCCTATCGGCGCTGATCTGGTTCTTCGCCCGAACGCATTGGTTAAATCGGATTTCGCTGCCACGCAATTGGATGTAAATGCCGATGTACTTTGGAATCAAATGTTGTGGGGAGGAGTATCATACAGACCGGGTGATGCAGTATCTCCGTATGTAGGATTTATGACCATGTTTGAACCTATAAAGAGTGCTACTATGCAGACCAACCACGGTCTTAAATTAGGTTATTCTTATGATGTGACTACTTCTGACATCAAAGATTATTCTGCCGGATCACATGAGATATTTTTGACTTATTGCATGAGTTTCAGCGAAATTCCTATTAGAGCCAGACATAGTAATCCGAGGTTCTTGTAAAATATTTTGTAACCTCTTGAGTTACCCTTGCGTTAATGCTTAGTACCTGACCTGCTTTTGAGAATATAGAACAACAAATTTTAGTAATAATCAACCCTAACCGAAGAACTAGAGAGTTTGTTTACTAAAGAATGGAAATCATGAAAAAATCGTTTTTGTATTTAATCGTTGCTGCTTTCCTTGCCAGTTGTGGTAGTGTCGGAAACGGGGAACTCGTTGGATCTTTTCCGCGCGAGGAATGGGAAGCAATTAACCCCTACGGAATGAATTATATTCATTTCGGGTCTTACACAATGGGGCCAAGCGATCAGGACGTTCCATACGCCCTGAATGCCAAGTCGAAGACAGTGACCATCCCGGCATTTTACATCGACCAGACTGAGATCTCAAACAATGAGTATCGCCAGTTTGTTGATTATGTGCGTGATTCACTCATGCGCGACTTCCTCGCAAATGCCGATGTGGAAGGCTTCAAACAACCTGACCGCGATGACGGTCGTGATTGGGAAGTCTTTGTCAATAAAGGTTATGTTCTCGATTGGGAAGAGCCTATTGATATGGAAAACGAAGACGTTTTCGAGAATATTTATAACGAATTCTATCTACAAGGAGCGGATCGATTCTATGATCGTCAGGAAATTGACGTTCGTAAGTTAAAATACCGCTACTGGTGGATTGACTACCGCAGCGCTGCTGTAAAGGCCGGTAAGGATGAGGAATATGGTGAACTCAACTCGCTCAATCAGTTGCATTCTATTCGTGGACACAGCGATAGGTCTCAATTCATTATTGAGGAACAAATCAATGTTTACCCTGATACTTTATGTTGGGTGCATGATTTCACTTATGGCTTCAACGAGCCTTTGACGGAGAATTATTTCTGGCATCCTGCTTTTGATGATTATCCTGTGGTTGGTGTTACCTGGGGACAATGTCAGGCGTTCTGCGCCTGGAGAACTCAAATATTAAATGAGTTTAAATTCAGCAACGGGGAAACTTTCATACAGCGTTTCAGACTACCATCTGAGGCTGAATGGGAATATGCTTCTCGCGGTGGTCTTGAGTTAGCGCCATATCCTTGGGGAGGTCCTTATATCCGTAACAATCTGGGATGTCCACTTGCCAACTTTAAGCCGATGCGCGGTGACTATGTGGAGGACAACGGATGTTACACTGTGCCTATTGAGTCTTATTCAGCGAATGATTATGGCTTGTGGTGCATGGCAGGAAATGTTGCCGAATGGACCAACACTGCTTATGATGAATCTGTATATGAGTTCACTCACGATATGAGTCCGGAATACGAATACCGCGCTCAAGTGGATGACCCTCCAAGCATGAAACGTAAAGTGATACGCGGTGGATCCTGGAAAGACATCGGGTATTTCATTCAGACAGGTACTCGCTCTTATGAATATCAAGATACTGCAAAGTCGTACATCGGATTCCGTTGTGTGATGAGCTATCTCGGTAGAGGTAAGAATGTTGCCCCTGAAGACTTTAACGAGTGATCAATTAAGTTCAATTTAGTTTAACCCTAACAAGCATTTAGAAAATTATGAAACCTGGAAGTAAAGCCTGGAAAAAGTTTATGGCAAAGCTCTATGGAATTGGAGCTGCTGTTGTAATTATTGGAGCATTGTTTAAAATTCAGCACTGGCCTGGAGCCTCTGCATGTCTTGTCGCTGGTCTGGGAACCGAAGCCCTGATCTTCTTCTTCTCCGCATTTGAGCCTCTGCATGAGGAGCCTGATTGGTCTCTTGTGTATCCTGAACTCGCTCTTCCTGATGAAGCGAAACTCTCGTTGAGAGAGCAAAACAAATCGAGGAAATCGAGCATTGGTGGTGGTAACGCTAGTTTGTCTGCGCAATTGGACAATATGCTTGCCGAAGCCAAAATTGAACCTGAACTCATTGCAAGCCTTGGTGATGGTATGCGCTCTTTCAGCTCACAGGCGAAAGATTTGTCTGATATGACAAGTCCGGCTAGTGCTGCTAAAGAGTATGCTATTTCATTGAAAGGTGCTACAGAGAAAGTTTCAAATTTGACGGACTCTTATGCAGCTGCTTCTGAAACATTGACCGGTCTAACAGATCATGCAAAGGATGGTGCTGCTGTTGGAAATGCTTTGCAAAAAATGTCGGAGAATATGCATTCACTTAACGGTATGTATGAGCTACAACTTCAGGAAATGGAGAAGACGAAGTCACTATATGTTGACATGAATGCCTTGGTGCAAAACCTTGCGGATTCAGTGGATGACACGAAGGCTTATAAAGATAATATCGCAGAATTGTCACGCAATCTCAAGTCACTCAATACTGTATATAGCAACATGCTTAATGCAATGGGTACTGCACGCCAATAAAAATGTTTACTGCTGCTCTGTAGAGTAACAAACGGAACATTAATTTTTTAAAACCAAAAGGAAAATGGCAGGCGGAAAAGAAACCCCCAGACAAAAGATGATCGGTATGATGTACCTCGTACTCACCGCTCTTCTTGCACTTAACATTTCTAAAGACATATTGAACGCGTTTATCCAGATCGATAAAGGTTTGGTTAAAACATCAGAGGTATTGCAAAGCAAATCAGAAGCTACGCTAGCTGGTTTGCGAATGGCTAAGGAAGCTGAAAAAGCTGCGCCATTTTTGGCAAAGGCCGAAGAAGTTTCTAAGATGGGCGATGAAATGATGTTGTACCTCGAAACTTTGAAAGCGAGAATTATTGCATGTTCTATGCATGGTGATCGTGATGGCTCTCGCTGGGAAGAATACATGAACGAGGATAAAACCAGGGCTATTGATCTTGGTACTGCCGAAGGCAGGGAGAAGGTGACTAAACTTGACGAAAACCAAAGCAATACGACGCTTCTGGTTGGCCCTAATCCTCAAGCTCCTCGCACTGACCCATGGTCTGCGAATGAATTGAAAATGAAGATGCTTGAGTACAAGGACAAGATGAAGGACATTAAAGTTACGAATGTTGATGGCAACGTCATTTCATTAACGGATGATGTACTTCAGGCTCTTGATAGCGCTTTCGTTTTCAATGAGGAACCTGACGCTGAAGGTCATCCTGAAGTGTGGGAAACCAACAGGTTCTATCATAGCCCTCTGGCGGCTGTAATTGCCACAGTTTCGAAAATTGAAGTTGATGTGTTGAATGCCAAGACAGGTGTGATTACTCACCTTGCGGCAAGTATCAACGCCACAGATATGAAATTCTCGGATGTTACTGTTGCTGCTGTTCCACTTCAGAGCTATGTACTGAAGGGTGATGAATACCAATTGGAAGTTTATCTCGCTGCTTACAACAAGAATAGCAATACCAAACTTTATATGGGTGGCGCTTACAATAGCGACAAACCTCCGGTGGTTGGTAGTCCATTCACTCCTTCCGGTGAAGGGATTTCTGCTGATCCGGACGGTAAATGTCGATTTAAGACAAATACCGGTAGTTTGTCTTTAGGACCTCATGGCTATACAGGACAAATCGGTTATGAGAAGGATGGTAAGCAAGAGTATATCCCTTTTGTTACTCAGCCATTCTTTGTGGGTGAAGCAGCACTTGTTGTTTCTCCTGTAAATATGAACGTGTTTTATCGCGGACTGGATAATCCTGTCGAAGTATCTGTGCCGGGTGTGGATAAAAGCGCATTGCGTGTTTCTATGGACGGCGGATCTATTTCAGGACCGGGTTCAGATGGGACATACAACGTGAAACCAGGTGAAGGATCGGAAGCGACAATTCGTGTTTCTGCCAATATCAACGGCAAGGACACGCCTATGCCTCCGAAAAAGTTTCGTATCAAGAAAATACCGGATCCAATTCCTTCGTTCGGTGGTAAGAAGCCTTATGATAGCACCATCCCACAAGGTGATGCTGCAGTGGCTGCCGGTGTTAGAGCTGACATGGAAGGCTTCGACTTTCCGGTTACCGCCAAGGTTACCGCATTTATCGTATCTTTTGTAAACAAAGGTCAGTATAAGGAATACGTGTGTTCCAGCAATAAAATATCTGAAGACGCCAGTGCTGCCATTAAGAAGATGGCCAGAGGCGAAAAGATATTCATTGAGCAGATCATGTGTGACATGCCTGATGGAACCAAAAGGAAGCTTGCCCCGATTACTTTGAAACTGTTGTAAAAACTCAATATCATGAATCGTAATACTCGTTTTCTGCTATCTCTCTGCTGTTTGCTTACTGCGGTAAGTGGATTCTCTCAGATCCAGACTGTGTTGGATGGTGCTTACGTACGTGAGCATAACCCTACCAGAAAGGTAATAGCTTATCCATATCTCCGCGAAGCGGATGTAATGTGGGCGAAGCGTATCTGGGAAGTGATAGATTTACGTCAGAAAATCAATCATCCTTTGTATTTCCCAATTGATCAATTGGAAAACCGCAAAAGCTTGTTTGATGTGATGAAGATTGGTCTTCTTGATCAAGGTTCGATAACCGCTTATGGTGGTGGACCAACTCAGGATGACGATGAGTTTAGATATCCACTCGGACAATCTGAGTTAGACTCCATGTTGAAGCCCGTTATTTTGCGCTATCGCGAAAATCTCGATACCGGTGAAAAGGAAGAAGTTCGTTCTGTTGAAGAAGTGAATTCCAAAGATGTTGTCGGATATAAAATCAAGGAAGACTGGATTTTTGACAAACAACGTTCTGAACGCTATGTCAGAATTATCGGTATCGCGCCTATTACATTGAAGTACTCGGAATCCGGTGAAGTGAAAGGTAAAACAGAAATTTTCTGGCTTTACTATCCGGAATGTCGTTACATCTTCAACAACTACGACGTGTTCAATATGCACAATGGTGCCCAGGAAATGACCTTCGATCAATTGTTCCAGATGAGAATGTTTCAAGGTTATGTAGTAAAGGAAGATAATGTGTACGACAGACCAATCGATCCTACTTGGAAAGGCCTTGATGCGCTGATGGAAAGTGAGCGTATAAAAAACGATCTCTTCATCATGGAGCATGATGTATGGCATTTCTAATTCATAGATAAAATATTCAAAACGCCTTCAGCAATGAGGGCGTTTTTTTTATATGAAGTTGTTTGTTTAGGGCATTATAACTTGCATTAAAGGCTCACTGGGTCAATGTGAAAGCGATTTCACTCACATAGGCGTATTTTTGCACCCGTTTTTTCAAGCATGGTAACAATAGGTAATTTAAGTATTCATTTCGGTTCTCGGGAGTTGTTTTCGAAAGTCGGATTTTTCATAGGACCACGTGATCGTATTGGTTTGGTGGGTAAAAACGGCGCAGGAAAGTCAACTTTGTTAAAGACTCTCGCCGGCCTTCAAACTCCCAACGAAGGAAGCATCGCGTTTGCGAGAGGAACCACTGTGGGCTATTTGCCACAGGAAATGAAACACAATGAGCACTCTACTGTTTATGAAGAGTCGTCCACTGCTTTCAAGGAAGTTCAATATTTAAGAGACAGACTCGAAGAGCTGAGTAATATTATTTCTGATCATCACGATTATACAAGTGACGATTATTCGAAAAAACTGGAAGAGTTAGAAGAAGTTTCTCATCGACTCGAACTTTTGGGAAGTGGAAATCTCGAGGAGAAAATTGAAAAAGTACTGAAAGGTCTAGGTTTTGTTTCCGCGGATATGTCTCGGCAAATGCAAGAGTTCAGCGGCGGATGGAAAATGCGCGTTGAGCTCGGAAAGATTCTCTTGCAGAATCCTGACCTGCTTCTGCTCGACGAGCCTACGAATCACCTCGATATTGAAAGTATCGAATGGCTTGAGGATTTCCTTGTTGACTACCCTGGTGCAATCGTCTTGATTTCTCACGACAGAACTTTCCTCGACAATGTCACCAACAGAACAATTGAGATTTCTAAGGGAAAAATTTACGATTATAAGTTTGCCTATTCAAAGTATCTCGTTCAAAGACAAGATGAAATTGAGAGACAGGAAAGAGAGGCGAAGAATCAACAGAAGTATATTGAAGATACCCAAAAACTCATCGATAAGTTCCGTGCGAAAAAGGACAAAGCTGCATTCGCTCAGACACTTATTCGCAAGCTCGAGAAGCTGGATAAAGTGGAAGTGGACAGCATTGATGGTACGAAAGTCCGCATTAGTTTTCCTCCGGCACCACACTCAGGAAAAATCATTCTGGAAGGAAAAAATTTGGGAAAGGCATACAACAACATTCGACTTTTCAATGGAGTGGACATGTTGATCGCACGCGGCGAAAAGATCGCACTGGTTGGAAAAAATGGTGCAGGAAAGAGTACACTTATCCGCATGATCATGCGCAAGGAACCGCATGAGGGTGAATTCATTCCCGGTCACAGCGTTGAGATTGGTTACTATGCACAGAATCAGGCCGACACTTTGGATGGAAATAAAACTGTTTTCGAGACTATTGACGATGAAGCTGTTGGTGACATACGTAAAAGTGTGAGATCACTACTCGGAGCATTTTTGTTTGGTGGTGATGATATTGACAAGAAAGTGAAAGTGCTAAGTGGTGGTGAAAAGGCAAGACTAGCGCTTTGCAAATTGTTGCTTCAGCCTTACAATTTCCTTGTAATGGATGAGCCAACAAATCACCTTGACCTGGCTTCCAAAGATGTTTTGAAGCAGGCCTTGCAACGCTTTGATGGAACTCTGCTCGTTGTGAGTCACGACAGAGATTTCCTTCATGGTTTGACGTCTATCGTTTACGAAATTCAACCGGACAGATTGCGCATGTGGCCTGGTGATGTATTGGAATTCCTCAAAGAAAAAAAGGCAGAAAGTATAGCGCTTTTTGAAAGTAATAAATCCTCGTTAGCGGCTCCAAAAGTTCCAAAGGTGAATGTGCCTCAAGTCGAAACTGTTTCAAAGGAAGTTCAAAGAGAGAAGGACAAGCAGAAGAGAAAACTGGAAATGCAGATTCAGAAATTTGAAAAGGAAATTGAGTCGCTTGAAGCTGAAATCAAATTAATGGATGATGTAGTAGCTTCACTTGATTATACAAAACAGGAAGAAGCTGCAGAACAAATAGGCAAGTACAACGAGCTCAAAAGTAAGTTGGACAACATCATGGAACAATGGGAGAAGTGCGGTGCAGAGTACTCGGCAATTGCTTGAGATCACTGATACCATTTTTTCTCTGTAAAGAATGTACCGTCTTCATACTCTGTAAGAATGAAGAAGAGCCCCTTCAAATTGAGCGAGTCCAATTGCTCTTTACCTAGCATATCATATATCGCAATGGACTTTATTGTTTTGTTGCCATAGTTGTTCACTGCAATCATAGGTGAATATGAATCAATGCCGTTGTCATCAATCTGACGGAGTCTGTAATAATTTATTTTTTCTCCTGTAAACTTGTAGTCACGATAATAGTAGCGATGTGTATTGCTACTTGTTCCGGCGCCTTTGATGGTGAAGATTTCATTGAAATTTCTTGCATCCAGGGAGCGTTCCAGCACAAATCGGTTATTGTTTTCTTCACTTGCAGTTGTCCAGGAAATCACATTGTGATTATCGAATTTGCGTCCATTGAATTCTGTGAGTTCAATCGGAACAAGTGCGCATGATAGCACTGCATCGCCACCCCATGAAAGGTTGAATGGCGTATTGCTCATAGTGTAATTATCTATGCACAAAATGTAAAACTGACCGGCCAATACATTGAGTGTAGAAGCCCACCCGTCAAGTGTTCCGCCTGAGCCATCAGAAGCTTCGCTACCCAATGGTCCAAATCCAGTGTTGTAGGATCCCGTCCAAAAGTTGGTTGCAATTTCACTTGCAAAAGAACACCTAATCGGATTGCCGGTAATTGGGCACTGATAAGAACTAAGCGGCCCCCATAAGGCGTAGTCATAGTCGATGCCCACCGTTGGGCTGATGGTCATCTCCAACGTACCGCCCGTTTGAACCTGAAAATAATACCAGGACGATTGTCTTTCATTGGCAAGTAGACATCCATGGTTTGCAGAAGTCAAATCCTGTGTTCCGTATCCATTGCTGTTTCCTCCGAATGATGAATTACTGCAAAGTGGTAATGCTGATGTGCAGTTCTGCCCTGCGGCAGGAGGAGCCGCAACACTTGTTACACAGGTCGTGAAACTAGATTGAAGATTGGAAGGAAAGGAAACAACGTAGAAATACGTTTGCCCGATGTTCAGTCCGGCAAACGTTGTGACAAGGGGGGAAGTCTGACAGGTTGAATTGACCAGGGCAAGTGATGCACATGTGCCGGATATCAGCAACAGTTCTATTGTAGATCCGGAAGGGGAAGTAATGTTGAAATTGATAGTAGTTGTCGTCGCAGTGAAGCTATACCAAACGTCTCGGTGAGCATTTGGTCCACCTTGCGTGGCACAACCTGCTTCAGAGGCGATATTGTCATTAGCACCTGTTGTTGTTCCTGCATAACATGTTCCATCGGCAACGGTTGAAGTGGCGCCACTACACAAATCATTGGCCGGCTGTGCCAACATTGACAAGGCTAAAAATGAAATCGATATGATAAGAAAAAGGCCGCGCATCATTCATCGCTGATTTCAATTTTCGATTGAGATTGTTTTTTCCATTCTAGAATGGTATAGTCGTTCGCAGCTAGCATGGCTACAAATTCAGGTCTGCTTTTATTGATTCGCGAGGTAATCATTAAAGTTTGAGTAGTAGCAAGAAATACAGCATTTGCTCCGAGAAAATCATATAGCAAAGCTTTAGGCAATTTAGAATCATCAGCGTTAGTGACGTTTTCAAGACGTATTTCATACGCGTAATTCACGTCTGTAATAACATATTGAGTGGGAGCTTGACTCATTAATTCCATCGAAAAGATGAAAGAAATAAGGACCGAAAAAAGATAGCGGTGATGTAGTGGTATCAGCATTTTGGTCGTGGTTAGGTAAGTATCTAAACCAAAAATACTACGTTTGGACTGTCATAAATGTTAATTGACAGGAAAAAATCGCTGTTTAATCGAAATTTGATTAACAGACTGGAATGCTCGAAGCATTGAATATGATATTTTTCAACGTCCCGGCGATTCTAAATTGAAAGAATCAGCACAGAGAAATTTGAAAAACGCATCAACAATGAAGTGCTACATTGCTATGAATACATAAGAATCAACTCCCGTGACAAGCTTTGTATTTCTTACCGCTTCCACAAGGACAAGGATCGTTTCTGCCAATTTTGACTTCTGCTTTTGCGGGTTCTTGTTTTAAAGGAGGACCTTGTGGTATTTGTTGCTGACCAGGTACCGCACTTTGGGAAACACCAGAGCGTTGCTGAAGATTCATGCTTTCTGCCTTACTGATATTCATTCGTGAAGTATCAATGGCCTTTGGCGTTACTGCTTGTCTTACTTGCTGCTGCTGGCCTTGTGGTAACTGTGCATGCATCAGGAATCCGGTGAGATCACCGTTCACTTTGGCTATCATGTAACGGAAGAGGTTGTAACTCTCGAGTTTGTAAATGAGCAACGGATCTTTCTGTTCATGCGATGCGAACTGAACGTTGCTGCGCAAATCATCCATGTCGCGCAAGTGTTCTTTCCAACTCTGGTCAATCATTGCCAGCGTAATTCCTTTTTCTACGGCATCTATTATTTCTGCTCCTTGCGACTGAAAAGCCTTTTCAAGGTTTACCGCCACTTGCATTGTTTTGCGACCATCGCTGAATGGAATGGCAATGTTGGTATAGCCCTGAGAATTGTTTTCGTAAACATTTTTGATCACAGGAAATGCTTCATGCATCAAGGTTTTAACGCGGAATTTGTACTTGTCTTCAACTGCCGTATAAGTGCGCACGAGTATGTCCTCATACTTGTTGCTTGCAAATTCATCCTGCGTAACCGCGGCTTCTATTCCGAAGTAGCGCAGCATATCTAATTTATAGCCGGTGTAATTTTTTGCGTTGTGATTTGCATCTACAACAGTAGCGGATAAGTCGTAAAACATATTGTCAAGGTCCAACTTTAGACGCTCACCAAACAATGCGTGTTTTCTTCTTTTGTAGATTACTTCACGTTGCGAATTCATCACGTCATCATACTCAAGCAATCTTTTTCTAATACCGAAATTGTTTTCCTCCACTTTTTTCTGTGCGCGTTCAATACTCGAAGTGATCATGCTGTGTTGAATGACTTCGCCTTCTTTGAGGCCAAGTCTGTCCATCATTTTCGCGATACGATCACTTCCGAAAAGACGCATTAGATCATCTTCAAGGGAAACATAAAACTGAGAAGATCCCGGATCTCCCTGACGACCTGCACGACCCCGAAGCTGTCTGTCAACGCGTCGAGAATCATGTCGTTCAGTACCGATAATTGCGAGTCCACCGGAGTCTTTTACTCCTGCACCCAGTTTGATGTCAGTACCGCGACCCGCCATATTCGTAGCGATGGTTACTGTGCCGGCACTTCCTGCCAATGCCACAATCTCAGCTTCGCGTTGGTGCAGTTTTGCATTCAGCACCTGATGATCAATACCTCGAAGCCGCAACATTTTCGACAACAATTCTGAAACCTCTACAGTGGTCGTTCCTACCAATGTAGGACGACCTGCCGCGCGCAATTCCGCAATTTCATCAATAACGGCATTGTATTTCTCTCGCTTGGTCTTGTAGATTTTATCTTCCATGTCCTTGCGAGATATTGGGCGATTGGTTGGAATCACCATCACGTCCAATTTGTAAATACTCCAGAGTTCACCTGCTTCAGTTTCTGCTGTTCCGGTCATACCAGAAAGCTTGTGATACATTCTGAAATAGTTCTGTAGCGTGATGGTAGCATAAGTCTGCGTGGCTGCCTCAACGCGCACGCTTTCCTTTGCTTCAATCGCCTGATGAAGTCCATCAGAATAGCGACGACCTTCCATGATACGGCCGGTTTGTTCGTCAACGATTTTTACCTTGTTATCAATCACCACGTAGTCCACATCCTTTTCGAAAATGGAATATGCTTTCAATAACTGATTGATGGTATGAATGCGCTCACTCTTGATGCTGTAATCGCGCATCAACTCATCTTTTTTCTTTAGTTTTTCATCATCGGTTCCGCCGCCATTTTCAATTTCTGCAAGCTCAGAACCTAAATCGGGAAGAATGAAGAAACGCTCATCTTCCATATTCTTCGAGATGAGCTGAATTCCTTTTTCACTCAACTCAACTTGATTTTGTTTCTCATCGATCACGAAAAATAACTCGGTATCAACCTTGTGCATATCGCGTTGATTGTCCTGCAGATATTGTCCTTCTGTCTTGAGCAAAACGGCTTTCATTCCTTCTTCACTAAGGAATTTTATGAGTGCTTTGTTTTTTGGTAAAGCGCGATAAGCACGATAGAGCGCAAGAGCGCCTTCGGTTATCTCTTCTTTTGATGTACTTCCTTCCTCGGGCATCAGCTTTTTCTTTGCCAATGTGAGGAATTCATTTGCTGCTGCTTTTTGTGCAGTGATGAGTGCTTGAACACGCGGTTTCAATGCGTCAAATTCCTGATCATCTCCTTTGGGAGTTGGACCAGAAATGATGAGAGGAGTTCTCGCCTCATCTATCAAAACACTATCTACTTCATCCACGATCGCATAGTGATGCTTGCGCTGCACTAGGTGTGAAGCTTCCACAGCCATGTTATCACGCAGATAATCAAATCCGAATTCATTATTGGTGCCGAAGGTGATATCCGCTTTGTATGCTTCACGTCTTCCGTTTCCATTTGGCTGATGGCGATCTATACATTCAACAGTAAGTCCATGGAATTCATAAAGCGGTCCCATCCACTCGCTGTCACGCTTAGCGAGGTAGTCGTTCACTGTTACAAGGTGAACACCTTTTCCTGCAAGCGCGTTGAGGAAAACCGGTAAAGTCGCAACCAAAGTTTTACCTTCACCCGTTGCCATCTCCGCAACTTTTCCGCGATGCAAAGCGATTCCACCAATGAGCTGTACGTCGTAATGAACCATATCCCAGGTAATGCGATTTCCCGCAGCCATCCAGGAGTTTTTCCAGGTGGTAGTATTACCTTCTATGGTCACATAATCTTTTGAAGGAACAGTCGCCAGCGCTCTGTCGGCATCGGTAGTACTGAGCTTTAGCTCGCTGTTTTCTTTGAGTCGACGTGCCGTTTCTTTTACGATAGCAAATGCCTCCGGTAAAATTTCTTCAAGCACAGTTTCAATCTCAGCGTCGATTTGTTTTTCGAGCGTATCAACCTGAACGAATATGCTTTCCTTTTGGTCGAGTTGTGTACCTGGTAGTGCTTCTGCCTGTGCTTTCAGATTGCTGATTTCCTCTTCAATGCCCTTGATGCGATTTTGGATTTGAAGTTTCAATGCAGCAGATTTTCCGCGTAATTCATCATGGCTGATGCTTGTCAAAGTGCTTCCAACCTGATTTATTTTTTCTACTATCGGATTTATTTCTCGAAGATCTTTTTTTGACTTGTCTCCTACGAATTTCTGGAGAATTTTATTCAGCGTTCCTATCATAACTATTGTAATGTTCTTGCCCCATCAGAAGGCTTGCGGGATTATTCCGACCTTGTTTTTCAGGGCTTGCAAATGTAGCATCTGATTGGGAGCAGGCGAAAGTTAAAAATGATGCCATTGCAACTTCTGTGACAAGCTGACTGCTTTCATGTTAAGAACGATCCTAAACGAGCGCGCACGCGTAGTGAATTGAAATTTTAATTCAAAACATTGAAATGCACACTTGATAACAAATTTTCGACAAAGAACTGCACTTGAGAAATGTGTCGATGAACACACCAATGTTTGTTTCACGTGACATCGCAAATCATGCCATAGAATTCGGTCATTATGGCTACAACAACTCCGACATTGAGGGGTAAGGCGACAAACTTTTCAGTCCGAATTTGAGGTTTGAGGTGTCAGAGAGGTGTCATGTTTAAAACTAAAAGCCGTTGTCAATTCTTTGGGTTTGATTCGACGAACATTTCTTTAAATCTTTGACAACGTCAATCGGGAGGAGGCAATCTTAACCAATGAACTGGGTTTCCGATAAATGCGAATTTCACATTGATCATTTGATGTGAATTGCAAAGTGTTTTGATTGCCCGACCTCGACAACCGCCAACTATTTTTCGATGAGAAATTATGAGTAACCTATTTGATACCGCTAATACAGCTACTACAGAAAACACTATGAATGCAACTATTGAAGAGCCGATCTTAAAAGAGAATCCTGAACGCTTTGTGCTTTTTCCGATAGTGCATCACGACATCTGGCATTTTTACAAAAAGAGTCAAGCAAATTTCTGGACAGCAGAGGAAATTGATCTGGAAGCAGATCTTGTTGATTGGAACAACAAACTGAACGATGACGAGCGTCATTTTATTAAACACGTTCTCGCATTTTTCGCTGCCAGTGATGGTATTGTCAATGAGAATCTCGCCGAAAATTTCGTGCGCGAAGCACAATACACCGAAGCGAAATTCTTCTACGGTTTCCAGATCATGATGGAGAACATCCACAGCGAAACCTATTCATTACTCATTGATACTTATATCAAAGACACGAAGGATAAAAATTATCTCTTCAACGCCATTGATAATATGGAATGTGTGAGGAAGAAAGCTGACTGGGCTTTGCGCTGGATTACCGGCGGTAGTTTCGCCGAAAGACTTGTGGCTTTCGCTGCTGTTGAAGGTATTTTCTTCAGTGGATCTTTCTGCAGCATTTTCTGGTTGAAGAAGCGCGGCTTGATGCCGGGTCTTACTTTCTCCAATGAATTGATCAGCAGAGACGAAGGTTTGCATTGCGATTTTGCTTGCCTGCTATACACTGATCACATCGTGAATAAACTTCCGAAGAAGAGAATCGAAGAAATCATTACCAATGCGGTAGAGATTGAAAAAGAATTCATCATTGACGCATTGCCGGTGAAACTTATTGGCATGAATAGCGAAATGATGGGACAATACATTGAGTTTGTCGCCGACAGATTACTTACTGAGCTCGGTAACGATAAGGTGTACAATAAACCGAATCCTTTTGACTTTATGGAAATGATATCGCTTCAGGGAAAAACCAATTTCTTCGAAAAGAGAGTTGGTGAATACCAAAAAGCTGGTGTGATGGCTGAAAAGGACTCACAGAAATTTTCACTTGACGAAGATTTTTAGCGCACTCAACTGACGTTCAGTGAACATCAACCAATGCACCTGAACGGTGTGGATAATTACCTCACGTTTCTTCACAACATTCGTCAAGAATTTTAGGAGAACCGTCACCTAAACATTTTTATTGCAAAACAAATTGAAGTGGATCAATCACTTGATTGTCGCTTTAAAATTGAGCTACTGATTGAACTGTTTTAGCATTTTCGCATCAGTAAAACCTTAACCAACCTGATTGAATTCAGGGAATTTATTCAGTACGGGAGCTGATGAATTCGAAACCGATTTTTCCCACAAGACAACAACAACACATTTAATCAAGAACAATATGAACGTAGTAAAAAGAGACGGTCACAAGGAAACAGTAAAGTTTGATAAGATCACCGCGCGCATCGGCAAACTATGCTATGGCTTGAATCCGATTGTTGACTCGGTAAAGATCGCCATGAAGGTGATAGAAGGCGTTTACGATGGAGTTACAACCAGCGAACTCGACAATCTTGCCGCTGAAATTGCTGCTACGAACACGACCACACATCCTGATTATGCATTGCTTGCATCACGCATAGCAGTGAGCAATCTTCACAAGAACACAAAGAAGTCTTTTAGTCAGGTGATGTCGGATCTCTATTACTATTTAGATCCGAAGACCGGTGCGAATGCAGGTCTTCTTGCCGATGATGTGTACAAAACAATCGTTGACAATGCGGCAATTTTAGACAGCACAATTATCTATGATCGCGATTTCAATTTCGATTATTTCGGATTTAAAACACTTGAGAAATCATACTTGCTCAAATTGAACGGAATGGTGGCAGAGCGTCCGCAACAATTGTTCATGCGTGTTTCGGTCGGCATTCACAAAGCAAACATTACTGAAGTGATCAAGACCTACAACATGCTAAGCGAAGGCTGGTTCACACACGCGACTCCAACGCTTTTCAATGCTGGTACTCCAAAGCCTCAAATGAGTTCATGCTTCCTTTTGCAAATGCAAGATGATAGTATTGACGGCATTTATAACACGCTGAAACAAACGGCTTTGATTTCTCAAAGCGCCGGTGGTATTGGTCTCAGCATTCACAACGTGCGTGCGAAAGGATCTTATATCAAAGGAACGAATGGCACGAGCAATGGAATTGTGCCTATGTTGAAAGTATTCAACGACACGGCACGTTATGTCGACCAAGGTGGTGGAAAACGCAAAGGATCTTTTGCGATTTACCTCGAGCCATGGCATGCTGATGTTTTCGATTTTCTTGACTTGAAGAAAAATCACGGTAAGGAAGAATCACGTGCGCGCGATCTTTTCTATGCGCTCTGGATTCCCGATCTTTTCATGCAGCGTGTAAAGGAGGACGGCATGTGGACATTGATGTGTCCGAATGAATGTCCAGGACTTGCGGATGTTTGGGGACCGGCTTTTGTGGCTTTGTATACGAAGTACGAAACGGAAGGCAAGGGGCGCAAGACGATCAAAGCACAGGATCTTTGGTTTAAGATTCTCGAATCTCAAATCGAGACAGGCACGCCTTACATGCTTTATAAAGATGCTGCCAACAGCAAGAGCAATCAACAAAATCTTGGAACTATAAAGAGTTCAAATTTGTGTACTGAGATTATCGAGTACACAGCTGCGGATGAAATTGCAGTTTGCAATCTTGGTTCTATTGCGCTTCCTAAATTCGTTAAAGACGGCCAATTTGATCACGATAAACTTTTTGAAGTGGCATATCAGCTTACTGTCAATCTGAATATGATCATTGATGGTAATTACTATCCTGTGCCGGAAACGAAGAAGAGCAACATGCGCCATCGTCCTATCGGTATTGGAATTCAGGGATTGGCTGATGCTTTTATTTTGATGCGTTTTCCATTCGACAGTGCCGATGCAAAGAGGTTGAATATTGAAGTTTTTGAAACAATTTATTATGCGGCTTGCACTGCTTCTAAAGATCTTGCGAAGTTGGAAGGCTCATACGAAACGTATCCCGGGTCTCCTGCAAGTAAGGGTATTCTTCAGTATGACATGTGGAATGTAACTCCGTCAAATCGTTGGGAGTGGGATGTGTTGAAGGAAGAGATAAAAGAACACGGCATGCGCAATTCATTGTTGCTGGCACCAATGCCAACGGCAAGCACTGCTCAGATTCTTGGCAATAACGAATGCTTTGAACCATATACCAGCAATATCTACACGCGCCGTGTATTGGCAGGGGAGTATATCATCGTGAATAAACACTTGTTGAAAGACCTTGTGAGCCTGGGTATCTGGAATGATGATCTGAAAAACAAATTGATTTCTGCGAATGGTTCTGTACAGAACATTGCTGAAATTCCTGATAATCTGAAGGCGCTTTACAAAACAGCCTGGGAACTTTCTCAAAAGGCAATCATTGAAATGGCTGCAGATCGCGGTGCGTTTATTTGTCAAAGTCAGTCGCTCAACGTATTCATGGAAAATGCCAACTTCGGTAAGCTTTCATCGATGCACTTTTACTCATGGGAACGTGGATTGAAAACAGGTATGTATTACTTGAGAACGAAGGCAGCCACCGATGCTATCAAGTTTACAGTTGATTCGAAATACAAATCGGAATCAATTCCTGCCAATGCTGAGAATGTGATGGCTTCGGCCACAGCAGCAGCTTATGCGGTGGAGCCCGTGATGGTTTCATCACCTCAAACAAATCAAAACGCTGTGGATGGAACAGAAGGAAATATGAGTGCGGAGGAATTGGAGAAACAGCAAGCTGTTATTGCTTGCTCGCTCGAGAATCCGGATTCATGTGAAATGTGCAGTGGATAGTCACCGTAGTAGTTGTGATTTAGAAATTAGTACGATTGACATTTTATTGAGGCTGTCTGAAAGGATGGCCTCTTTTTTTGTTTTTGGTTATTGGGTTATTTCGTTATTGAGTTATTCTGTCAAGTGTGCCAAATATGACAGGAAGTGTTCTGTTTGTGAAACGCGTTACACTATTTATTGCCTTTGTTATGCGTAATAACTTAATAACCCAATAACGAGTAACTGTAATGCGGAGGCTTGTTAACTTGAAGCCGGACATAAAGGGCGACACTAATTCACGGCATCGCCACGTAGTTCCCTGAATCTTTTACGCGCTTCAACGATGTACAAACTTCCCGGGAAATCAGTAATGAGTTTTTCATAGAGCGACATGGCTTTGGCCGTATCATTCAGAATGTATTGATTCAATTCAGCGAGTTTGAACAAAGCATCATCAGCCGTGATGTCCATGAAGTGAAGATCGATTACCTGTTGATATAGATCTTTGGCCTTCTCATACTGAGCCTGCTTCATGAACATGTCTGCCTTCTTCATTTTTATTTCGTCAGAAAGAGAATGAGCAGAGAATTCTGTAAGTATTGAATCCAGAACGAGTGTAGCTTCTGCGAATCTGTTTTGATAAGACAAGAGATCGGCACGTGCGTACATCTGCATAGGAACGATTGTTGTGTCCATGTTGAAATTGTCAGTGATCAACAGCGATAGTTCTATTGCATCATTTGAAATCAACTTAGTGGTTGACGCTTTTAGCACATCAAGTTGTCCTTGTGCCCATTCGAAATCGCCGGTGAAATAGGAAATACGTGCATTGCGGAATTTGGCTTCATGCCCTAGCACATCATCTTTGAAGTCCAATTCAACTTGAGAATACAACAACGACGCTTCCCAAATTTCTCCTTTGAAAACGAGCACATCGCCCAATTCGAGTTTGCAAAGTGCCTGTGATTTATTGTACAAACCGGGCATTGAAATCGCTTCACGTAATAGTCCAATTGCACTGTCGGTTTTTGTAAGGTAAAAAGCCTGAATGTGCGCCAACTCTTTCATCATCATGGCTGTTTCATACTTTCTGCCTACATCAATCAAAGCGGCTTTGTATGCGTTTTCAAGTTCTGTATAAAGTGATTTGTCAGCACCCGGCTTCAATGCGAGTTCATCTTTCATCACTTGTAAAATTTCTATTCGGGCAGCGATATAATAGTCTCCGGAAGGGCCTTTATCTATCACGTATTGATATGCCTTTTTGGACGTCTCAAATTCGCGGCTGTTGCGTGCAAGTTGTGCAAGATTCATGATACGATATCCGTTTTCACTCAAACGTTTGTCAAGTGAAGATGCTTGTACAAAAGCGCTTGCGAAATCTTTTTTCTGCATGAAAAGCCACGTGAGCATTTCAGTGTAAATGATTTTCTCAGGTGATTTTTGCGTACGCTTCAGGAGTTTGGATTTCAGCAAGTCCAGATTCTCAATATTCTCATCCAGATTGAGTGTCCGGTTGAGAGAATTTTGCACCGTTTGCACGTAATTGGGTTCTTCATCGATAAGATCGAGAAATGAATCCATCATTTGATCATACTCACCAAGATTGCCCTGCATATTGGCGATCTCATAGGTGAAGTTATAACCTTCTTTGCTTTCTGCTTTACCCTTTTGATAAATGCGCAGTGCATACTCATATTCGTTGATCTGAGAAAATTCATTGGCAAGTCGGATAACATTTGCCCTCGTTGGCTCAACCCTTTTGACAGCCTCATTGAATTGTTCTTTCGCTTCTTCCGGCTTATTGAATTTCTTATAGAGATCACCAAGTTTCACATAACCTAAACCATCGCGACTGTCCTCTTTGATTTTTTTCTTGGCTAATTTTTCAGCCTCTTCAAATTCGTTGAGTGCGATAAGCGTGTTCAGATAATTATTGTAAACACGTGTTGTCTTATTGCTCTTGTAAATTTTTTCGTAATAGAGTTTCGCCTGATCAAACAATCCCTGGTTGTAGTAATATTCCGCCAGTTCCATGTCTGTGCCTTGTGCGAAAATTCCGGCACAGGTAAACATCAACAACGCAGTCAGCACCAATCTAATCTTACTCATGTTGTTTTTTTCTTTTTCGACATGCTGTCTGTTTTAAGCTTGATGTCCAGATAGGATTTTGTAATTTTTGAATTCAGCGATTCCTTTTGAATGCTTAGATATTCGCCTCTCGAAACGAATAGTGTGACATTGGCGGATTCATTTTTCACTGCACGCACTACGTATTCTTTTGTGATTTCGTTATTGCTTTTGTCATGCGTTGCATGTTCTTTCAGTGCTTGCTTCAGCGATTTCAACTGACCTATCAATGAGTCCGATTTATGCATAAATGTTTTTACTTCAGTATTGAGATTTTCTCGCTCATCCAACACTTCTGAATAGTTGCCAAATACTATTGCCTGATCCTTTTTCATTTTTCCAACGAAATGATCTTGCAGATATTGGACCGAAGCGTACAATGAGTCAGGCAATGCTGCAAGCTCATCATCCGGAAAATCTGCTTTTGTCTCTGCAGTCACATTTTCCATTGTAGTGATCAAGGTATCAATCATACCAACAGCAGAACTATGGTCGGCGGTAGTATGGCAACTGTAACTAAGCGATATTACCAGCACAAGTCCGAAGGAAGCCAAAAGTAGATTTAGAGATTTCTTCATAATAGCGAATGTACCGATGAGAGATCATAAAGTTGAGGATCGCTATATAAATTTTCTAAACGCGATGGTTGATTATTCTAAAGTGATGCGATCGAAACCGGTGTAAGGCACAAGTGCTTTCGGAATGCGAATTCCATCCTTGTCTTGATTGTTCTCAAGTAATGAAGCCACAATTCTTGGTAAGGCCAATGCGCTTCCATTGAGGGTGTGCACCAGCTGGGTTTTTCCATCACTGTTTTTGTAGCGACACTTCAATCTATTCGCCTGGAATGTTTCGAAGTTGGATGTTGAACTCACTTCGAGCCAGCGCTCCTGTGCGCCACTCCAAGCTTCAAAGTCGTATGTCAGCGCTGATGTGAAACCCATATCTCCTCCGCAAAGTCTGATAACGCGGAAATGCAACTCCAGCTTTTCCAGAATTCCTTTGACGTGTTCAACCATGTCTTCGAGAATCTGATATGATTTTGCCGGATCAACGAGTTGAACAATTTCTACTTTGTCAAACTGATGCAATCGGTTTAATCCGCGAACGTGTGCGCCCCAACTTCCTGCCTCACGACGAAAGCATGGCGTGTAGCCTGTCATTTTCACTGGAAGTTGATCTTCCTTGAGCATGACATCACGATAGAGATTAGTCAATGGTACTTCTGCAGTTGGTATAAGGTAAAGATCATCCACGCCGATGTGATACATCTGTCCTTCTTTGTCGGGCAATTGCCCTGTTCCAATACCGCTGGCTTCATTCACAAGAAGCGGTGGCTGCATTTCTCTGTATCCGGCTTTAGTAGCTTCATCCAGAAAGAAATTGATCAATGCTCGCTGTAGCCTTGCGCCTTTTCCTTTGTAAACGGGAAATCCTGCACCCGTGATTTTTGTGCCCAGTTCAAAATCGATGAGATCGTATTTCTCTATCAATTCCCAATGTGGTTTTTTATGATCACCGAGTGATGGCACATTCCCCCATTTGTAAACTTCAACATTGTCGTCAGCTGTTTTTCCCGCATGAACAATTTCGCTTGGGACATTTGGAATTTGATAGAGAAGCGCTTGAAGTGCAGCTTCTGTTTCTGACAATTTCACCTCGAGTACTTTCGATGTCTCTTTCAAAGCAGCAACTTGTGCTTTCAGTCCATCAGCATCGTCTTTCTTTCCGCTTTTGAAGAGATCGCCAATTTCTTTGGATAGCTTGTTCGCCTCCGCCAGTTGATTGTCAAGGTCATTTTGTGTACTGCGACGCATATCATCGAGCGACAAAATCTGATCGATTTGCACGGAAAAATCTTTGTTGCGTTTGGCAAGTCCTGCCAACACTTTTTCTTTGTTTTCTCTGATATAAGCTACTTGCAGCATAAGAATGGAAGATTGAGATTCCCGATGGGTGGTTTAAATTTTTGAAGCTTGAAATGAAAGTTCATGATATAAAAAAACCCGATCTCGCCATAGACGAGACCGGGTTTTCAATATTGTTCCTCCCGGATACGCCTTATGCAGGAATAACCGAAACGAAAGACTTGTTGTCTTTTTTCTTGCGAAATTGGATGGTACCGTCAACAAGTGCAAACAGCGTATGGTCTTTTCCCATGCCTACGTTTAAACCTGCTGTGTGACGTGTGCCACGCTGACGAACGATAATGTTTCCGGCGATGCATACTTGTCCGCCATAGAGTTTCACTCCGAGTCGCTTGCTTTCCGACTCTCTACCGTTCTTTACTTTACCTTCACCTTTTTTGTGTGCCATGATATTGTGGTTGTGGGTGTGTTATTAATTCGTTTAACCGGAATTATCCGATGCTGTCAATTTTCAATTCGGTGAGATAAGGACGGAAACCGTTCTTCTTCTGATAGCCCTTTCGGCGCTTCTTTTTGAAAATGATTACTTTGTCTCCTTTGAGGTGTTTCTCGACGCGAGCGGTCACCTTCATACCTTCTATAGCCGGGGCGCCAACAGTGATCTTACCTGAATTTTCAACGAGGAGAACTCTGTCGAAACTCACGTTTGAACCTTCCTCGTTCTGAAGACGGTTCACGAAGATCTGTTGATCTTTTTGTACTTTGTACTGATGCCCTGCTATTTCAACGATAGCGTACATAGATATTGGTTTTTAATAAATTATCCTCAAATGGATTTTTGAGGGGCGCAAATATATGAAGGACATTGGGTTGCAGCCAAGAAGAATTTTTGCTGAATTGATGCTAAATGGCTTTCATCTGTTTAGAACGGGAAGCAAATATATCCGGAACCCTTACTGTGATTGATGAAATGACCATTGGTCCGCAGCAATCAAAGATTGATTCACTCAGGATTTCTAAGTCTTTTTCACCTCGACAGCTTTTTTCCTATTCACCAGCCAGACACCTGTTAAAATGATCAATGCGCACATTAAGTGCAGCACGTTCAGTTTTTCGCCATCCAGCAGACCCCAGCCGACGGCCACAAGAGGCATTAGATAAGTGACAGAGGAAGCGAAAAGCGGTCCGGTTTGCTGTGCAAGTCGAAAAAATAGCGCATTGGCCATGGCAGTGCCGAGAATTGCAAGCATACAGACATAGCCAAGCGATTTCATGCCATGTGGGTTTTGCCAAATAATTTCAGCAACGTCTGTGGTTGATAGGTAAATGCTCCATGGAACACCAGCAATCAGCAGTGACAATGCCGTGATATGCAACGGCGGTATGTGCGAGATTTTGGATGAAATGACGTTGACACTTATTCCATAAAAGAAAGTGGCGATGATGATCAGCACTGAATATGACCAGTTCTCGGTATCGCCGAATCCTCTCAGTGAAATGAGGCTGATTGCGCCCCCCAGACCAATGAGAACGCCCATTACCTGACGAGGCATGACCACTCTTCGGAAAATCGCCATGCCAACAATGAGCGTGAATAATGGGGTGAGTGCATTGAGAATTCCCGCTACACTGCTGTCGAGGTATTGCTGTGAAATGGTGAAGAGTAGGGCAGGAATTCCGCTTCCGATGATACCGACAACTGCGAGCCATTTCAAGTCTGTCTTGCGGATTTTGCGTGTAGCGCGAATTGAAATAGGAAGTAAGACAAAAGCCGCAATGCCGAGTCTCAACGCCGCAACTTGCTCCGGACGCAAAACAGGTTGGTTCATTTCATCGCGCAATCCACGTTTCATCAGTATGAACGAGCTGCCCCATGTTATGGCCAATAATGTAAGAACGAGGACTTGTCCGTATCGAGGCGGTTTCAAAGCGTTTTGGAAATTTTGGCCGAAGTTATAGGCACATTGCTTTGTAACTCTTTTACTTTTGCGAGCGTCTGTTAACCATTACTACTTGACAATGAAAAAAATTCTTCCCCTGGCACTGATCATTTTCTTGTTCACATGGTCATGTAATGGTGGCGCGAGAAAAGATCAGTCAGCAGCCGATGTTCCCATTACCTATAAGGAGATGAGATCTGAGGCGATCCGCACTGTTGCCAATATCACCATTGATGGCATGACCTGTTCTGCCGGTTGCGGAGGAAAAATTCAACAAGACCTTCGCGCGTTGAATGGCGTGACGAATACCACGTTGGATTTTGTTGACGAAAGACCATCGAACATCGTCAGTGTTGAATACAATCCTTCGGAGCTGAAAGAACTTGATTTGATCAAATGTGTTAACGGAATCAGTGACGGGAAGTATCAGGTAAAATCTGTTGAAGTACTTAATTTCAAGGGTCTTCAATCATCCGGAAAGGGGGGTGGAGCTGATGTAAAAGAGAATAATTTCGGTCGTGTGTTTCAACTTCTCAATTTGTTGCAGTCTGTTGCACAAATGATCAAAGGGTAATCTATTCAACTCTTCCGCGTTTTTATTTTAATAAAGCATGAGTTTTATCAATGCAGTGTTTTAACACATCTGCGCATAATTTCGGCTCATGAATTTGAACGCTCTCGTACTACTCTTCGCTAAAATTTCTCTTGTTTTTACATTCATCGTTGTGATTGCGGGTAGTGTTGTGCGCATGACGGGAAGCGGCATGGGTTGTCCAGATTGGCCGAAGTGTTTTGGCTATCTGATTCCACCAACATCTGTTGAAGCGCTTACATTTTCTTCTGAAAGCAATTATGATAAAGGCTCGATGATTATCAAGAACGATACATTGTGGGTAGCGAATGAATCGATTTCCGGAGGCTCGATGATTAATCTCAATCAATGGCACAAGTATCCGAAACATGATTATGCCGTATTCAATCCTCTGCATACCTGGGTGGAATACATCAACAGGTTGGCGACGGTGGTTTATGCAATTCCAATTGTGATCCTTTCTTTTTTAGCTCTGCTGTTGTTGATTCAACAAAAGGACAAAGTGACATTCTTTCTCGCATTGTTCACTGATATCATGATCGCTTATGAGATTTGGTTGGGGAAACTTGTGGTGGATGGAAACCTGAAGGAGAACTCCATCACTTATCACATGTTTGGCAGTATTGCGATTGTCTCATTGCTATTGATGATGGTTTATCGTCACAGGAAAATCAAGACCGTAGTTACAGTAAACAAGACTTTTCGCGTTTTGCTTTTGACTTTGCTTGTGATGTGTATTGTTCAGATTTTGATGGGAACACAGGTGCGGGAAGATGTTGATGTTGTCGCGAGAGGAATGGATGACAGGTCGTTGTGGATTGATCAGTTGAATATCACATTTTATGTTCATCGGAGTTTTTCAATTCTGATCGCTATTGCAACATTTGCATTGTGGCGAATGAATCGAAGAGTACATGATTCGATTTCACAGGTAAACGGCATTGTTGTGTTAGTGTTGCTGGAAATTCTAGTAGGTGTGATATTGAATTACGCCGATATGCCACGTCAAATGCAGCCATTGCATCTCTTGTTCGGAATCATACTATTTGCTTTTACTTTTTATGCAATGATTATTGCGTCAGGAAAGAAAGCTTTGAAGTGAGGACAAAAAAATCAATTTCTGTCTTGTCTGTAAATGTCGAGTTTCAATGAGAAAACATTGCTGTAAAGCACGTCACTTACATTTCCTATATCCGACAAAGCGTAATCGAGTTGAAGATTTTTAATGCGCAATCCTAAACCTAGATTGGGTTGTAATGTCATACCTGCTGAACCGTCAAAGTTTTTCACCCGTTGAATATTTCCAACTCCAAGACGAAGAAAAATGATTTTGTTATAACCAGCTTCAAGTCCTAGACTCGGATCAATACTTACGGGATTGGCCGAGATCAATACGTTTCTTCGGCCGTCAGTGGTCATCACGGCATTTACTTCTGTAAGTAAACTGATTTTCTTTATCTGAAATTCTCTGCCGACTCCAAGTATCAATCTTGGAAGTGTCACTTCAAGACTGTTCACAGGAATTTCATTTCCGGTTGAAGCGAAAATTTGTTTCGTTCTATCTGTTAAAGTGTAACTCCACGCATTGAAAGTTGATGTAATATCTTTCGCCATTGCACCGAATTTCCATTTTTTGAAATCCATTTGTGCGCCAACATCCAATCCAAAACCCCAGGCCTGTGCGAAATCCCCGACATGCCTGTAGATCACTTTGGCGTTGGCACCCCAACGAAAGCCTTGTTGTGCTGTTCGTCCGTCAACTGCTGATTGTGCGCTCGGAGGGCGAAAAGGAAAACCTTTGCGGCCGTAGGAAAATATGAATGCATAATCCACCGCGCTGAAAGAGGTGATACGGTCGTAGTCAATATTTCCACCGGCATCAATAAGTTCTGTCGTGTTGGGAATGTCATCTACACCAAAGCGAATAAAAGAAATGGATGCGGCACTAACGGAGTCAATTGCTTTGCCCACCGCTGCATAATCATATTTGGCGATTCCTGCGAAATATTCCGAGTGCATTCCGGCAACCTGAAGATCGCTGGTGATACCGCTCAATCCTGCGGGATTCCAGAAACCGGCTGACACATCATTTACTGTGGCAATTTGAGAAAGTGACATACCAAGTGCTCGTGCACCAACGCCAATATTCAAAAACTCGTTCGAGTATTTCGGTGTTAGGTCGCTGGTTGCACTGGGTGCAGGGGTAACCTGGGAGAAAGAGGAAAATGTAGCCAACGCGAAAATTCCTATCAGCAAAAAACGCGATTGAATTATTCGGTTGAGTATAGAAAAGGATGTCATGATCATAAACTGCATCGTGCCAAAAGTAACGCCGCGCCTTTTAACTTCCTGAAATCGCTTTTATTGCCTTGAGGAGATCTTCATCAGATAAAGTATCCGGGATAATCACGTTTCTTACAGCATACTCGTTGAGTGAACCTGCAGTAGAATTGCCATATGCGATCGCCTGTTGTGAATCACTCATTTTGTTTCGTTGAAAAAATGAGCGAACATTACTAGGACTTGAAAAGACAATTATGTCTGAATGGCCAATGATTAGAGGTGTTTCGAATGTGCGATAACAAATGAGATTGCGCACATTTGGCTTTGGAAGGACAGATTGAATTCTGCCTAGTCCATTTTGTGGTCCGGGAAAAAGCACAGTTTCATTTCCTATCAGTGAAGCGAATTGCCGCGCTGTTTCCATCGTGTCGATGTTGTTCCCTTCGAAATCGACAGTTGCATATTTTGAAAGTTCCCGTGATGTACCTTTTCCTATCGCAGCAAGTTTTCTATTTTCAACAATTGGGTTTTGCTTGAAAAAATACCTGACTGCTGTGGCAGAAGAGAAAAATATCCAATTGGATTCCGGTAGATTAAGATCAAAGGCGACGAATTCGGTTTCGATTAATGATAACGCTTCTACTTCATAACCGTTTGTACGAAGAAGTGTCATCAGTGAAGACACATCGTTTTCATTTCGGGTGATGAAAATTTTACGATTCATTTTTGATTTCCTCGAGCACTTTATTGATCAAACTTTGAGCGTCGGAATCGACGAGTGAGAATGTTTTAATTGGAGCATTCCAGGCAGATGCAAAAGCGACATGTACGCTGAATTGATCATTCAATTTTTGAGCGTAAATACCAAATGGCAGTTGGCATCCTCCATTCAATTTGTTCAACACACTTCTTTCGATTGTGATGAGTTCGAGTGCAGGTTTGTCTGAAATTGAATTGAGCAATTCAATAATTGCCGTATCGCTTTCTCGACATTGCACACCAAGTACACCTTGCGCCGGAGCAGGCACAAATTCTTGCTCCGGTAATGCCTGATGATAGAGGCCATTGAGATTGATTTCAAGACGGTCAACGCCCGCTTTTGCAAGCAGTATGGCGTCGTATTGTCCTTCACGCAGTTTTTGAATGCGTGTTGGAACATTTCCTCTGATGTCTGATAGTTGCACATCTTTTCTGTGATGAAGCAATTGGGCTTTTCTTCTCGCAGAAGAAGTTCCAACAATCGCATTCTTTTTAAAATGCAACGGAAAAGATTTGTCAACGCTATCAGGACGAATCAAAAGCAACTCACGTGCATCTGCTCTCGGGCTTACAGCCGCGATTGTCAAGCCTTCCGGTTGATCCGTTTCAAGATCCTTGTGAGAGTGAACCGCAATATCGATTTCTTTGTTGAGCAATGCCTCTTCAATTTCTTTGGTGAAGAATCCTTTGCCTTCCATCTTATCAAATCCAAGATGCTGAATATTGTCACCTTTGGTTTTGATGATGTGAATCTTGCAGGTGACACCTCTTTCACGTAACAAATCTTGCACGTGATGAGCCTGCCATAATGCCAATTCACTGCCGCGGGTGCCTATGGTTATTTCTGATATCAAGATGGAATTGATTTCGTGTTTGCCGCAAAAGTTAGCGCGAATTTATTCGTCCGCCGGAACTCAGTTTTTCCTTGCTTCACTCAACAGCACTTCACGCGCCATTTTCATTGGAATGGAAATGTATTTTTTTTCCATATAGTTCATGATCTTGTGAAGTAATTCCTTCGAATCTTCATCTAGATTTTCCAGATCTTTTGCAAACACAGAACCGAGAGCGGTGTGCTTGATTTCTTTGATGGTTTCTGGAATGGATCGCATGGCGTGTTCTATTTGTCTTGCTTGCCACACTTTTTCAAAAGCTTTCAATCCGGCGTTTAGAATCGGCTCACAATCTGTCAAAGCTTTCTCGCGGAATTGAATGTTTGTCGCCGCCTGTTCGCGGATGAAATTCATGTCGATGTATCGAACATTTTGTTCAGCGATAATTTTCGCATCAACGTCATTTGGCAATGCGAGATCAATCAACAGCTTTTGGTTCATATCACCTAGGAGAAGTGTTTGATATAATTCCTCATTGATAATGGCGTGATCGGAACCCGTGCAACTGATCATCACATCGAATCCGCCATTAAATTGATTCAACGCATCCAGTGCAATGGCATTCCCTGTGAACGATGTTGTTAACTCTACAGCCGCATCAATGCTTCTATTGGCCACAGTAATGTTGTGGTAATTATTTTCGAAAAGGAATTTTGTAAAATTTCGGATAATCTGTCCGGCGCCAATCAAAAGGATGCGCGCATCTTGCTTCACACCATATTGACGAAACTGTTGCCATGCAAGGGACACTACACTCACGGGTTTCTTTGCCAGATCTGTGTGGGTGAAAATTTCTTTTGCTGTTTTCACACATTGACTAATCAGCAAGCGAATATCATCGCCAGCAAGATTTTGCTGAGTAGACTCTTCATATGCCTTGCGCAATTGCGTAATGATTTCCCTTTCACCTATTACAACAGAATCAACTCCAGAAGCAACACGCAGCAAATGTTCAGCGGCTTCGGTGCCGTTGTATCGTTCAGCTTTATATGAGATGTCCCGTATTTCGTTTTCCGAAAAATTTGGTTGAAGATTTTTAAGAATGCCTGCTGTAACACCGGGACACACAAAATGAGGAAGTGAAAAGATCAATTCAACACGGTTACACGTGCTGAGATACATCAATTCAGTTATTCCACAACTCTCGCGTAATTCACGAAGTGTGTTGTTTCTGATATCGTCTGACAGATGAAATTTCCCGATAGTTTCCAGTGGGAAGTTTTTATGCGTAAGTGCTATAATGCGGAGTTCGTTCACAAATGGTTGCGATGATTGCGGTTACAAAGTTTCTACTTCTTGCGTGGTTATTTGTCATGTTAAAGTCAGCACAATATTCAGAGTTTGAACATCAGCTATGCTTTCAATGTGATGTTGGTTTCAATTGTATAATGTAAGAGCTTCGTGTAGAGCACTTTTGCCGGATATCAAGAAAAAAAAGCCGCCTTTTTATGAGGCGGCTATGAGTTTTATCATGTTCTCCATCTGGGAAAATTGGAGTCTGAATAGGATTACCGCGGTCTGAATTTTTTCTTCTTTGGTCCGCCTTTACTGAATTTGTGTTTGCCTTTGTTCTTGGCGTAGCGATCTACTTCATATTCTTTGAAACCTCCAACTGACAAGGGTTTCACAGCTTGCAGTTCTGTCACATCTACCAACTTTATTTGGCCTTTTGACATATTCGTCAGATCCTTTAGAATGATGTCGTCGTGCACGATGTTGCGATTCCAGTTTGTTGCATTGTACTTCATCATATTGGCTATGGCAAGTGCGAATGCTTGTTTTTCATCGCCTTCTTCCATGGCTGCGCATTTCAAAATCATGCTCTGAACGTAGTATCCGTAGTGACCAAATTGTATGTCGTTACTCGGATAAGGCATTGGTTCCGGCCTGCTGTTGAGATGCTCAGCGTCTGGTTTAGGATAACTGCTGTCTACATCAAGTTGAAATTTCGACATGATGTGAAGGTGATCCCAAAGCTTGTGGTTGAAGTCTTCAATGTCGCGCAAGTACGGGAAAAGCTGACCCATCACACTTAATACAGCATGAGCGCATTTGTTTCTTTCTTCCTTGTCCTCAAGTGTCAGCGCATGTTCTATCATACGCTGAATGTTGCGGCCGTACTCGGGAATGACGAGGTGTGGACGGTTGCTATTATATGGCTGGAAATCCAGCTTATCGTTGATTGATTCTAACATTTCTTGGATTGAAAACTCAATGAGTGAGGGTACAAACGTAAGGAGGAGTTAGGAGATTGCCAATTCACACTTCTTTATTCTTCACGTTAGTGCGTATTGCGAAAATTGGTCGCATAAATAAGAGGGATGAATTATGACATTCAAAAACCGATGATGTTACTAACAAATGCAGGTTGACTTTTTTGAAAAGTAAGTTCAATCTGCAGCACACAAATCTACTTTCTTAGGCCATCCAAAACCCTTGTAGTCGGGCGGAGCCTAACTAGTCTGATTACAAGCGTAAAACCCATATCAACCAAAATGGAAAACTCTTTAAAATTCGATTTGCCAGTAAACACGTCATCTATTATCAAGGTAATAGGCGTTGGCGGTGGAGGAAGCAATGCTGTAAACTACATGTACGAGCAAGGCATCAAAGGAGTGGACTTCATTGTCTGCAACACAGATGCACAAGCATTGGATAAAAGTCCTGTGCCAATCAAAATTCAGCTCGGCAATACTTTAACGGAAGGCCGCGGTGCGGGATCGATTCCTGAGGTGGGCCGCAATGCCGCTATCGAAAGTCTCGAAGAAGTGAAGGCATTGCTTTCTGAAAATACCAATATGGTATTTATTACTGCCGGTATGGGCGGTGGAACAGGAACAGGTGCTGCACCTGTCATTGCCAAAGTGGCGAAGGACATGGGAATTCTGACTGTCGGAATCGTTACGGTTCCTTTCATGTTTGAAGGAAGAAAAAGATCACAACAAGCGGATTGGGGTTTGAAGGAAATCCGTGAAAGCGTTGATACGCTACTCATTATACGCAATGATAAATTGCGTGAATTATATGGCAATCTCACTCTGAAGCAGGCTTTCAGCCATGCGGATGAAGTTCTCTGCATTGCTGCAAAGGGAATTGCCGAAGTGATTACTCTCATTGGTACAGTAAACGTCGATATGAATGACGTGAAGACTGTAATGAAGGATAGCGGAGTTGCTATCATGGGTTCCGGCCGCGCAAGTGGCGAAGGACGTGCACTTCGTTCGGTACAGTCGGCGCTCGAGTCACCATTATTGAATGACAATGATATCAACGGTGCTAATTTCATCTTGTTGAACATCACATTTGGCAATGAAGAATTGTTGATGGATGAGATCAGTGAAATCACAGACTACATTCAGGAACAGGCTGGAAGTGCTGCTGAGGTAATCTGGGGATACGGCCAGGATGATTCGTTAGGTGAAGATGTTTGTGCAACGGTAATCGCTACAGGATTTATCGCTAAGACGGTAGACCACGTGTTGCCAATGAGTGCACCTGAGCCTAAGAAAATGTGGCTGGAGACTGAAGGTGCGAAGGAAGTTGTTGCCAAAGTGGAAAAGCCAATCTTTGATGTACCTGCAATAACAAATGAATTGCAAGCGCTTTCTCCCGAAGAGCCTTTCATCAAAGTTATTCTTGAGGAAAATGTTGAGGTAGAATTCGATGTAACAAATAACATCAAGGAAGAAGAATTGGCGGATGATGTTGAAACAAACGTTCCTTCACTTTCATCATTGAAGTTGAATGTGGAGGATGTGTTGCCAATGGATCAGCCGGTTTACCATGATCTTGGAAATACTTTGAGTGATATTGTTTCGAAGCAAACCACGGAAACTCCTTCGGATACTTTAGTACATAAGGAAGAATCTGTAATCAGCGACCGTCCGAATAGAACTGAGTTGATGGCGAGAAACAAAGAACGTGAAATGCGCATCCGTGAATTCACTTTCAAACTCAAAACACCGAATGGCTTGAATGAGTTGGAAAATGAGCCTGCGTATGCCAGAAAGAAAATATCTCTTGACAGCCCTCAACATAGTTCTGAGAGTAAAGTGTCGAGATTTTCACTGAACGAATCGACTGACGAGAACGGTCAGAAGAAGGTAGAGTTGCGTGATAATCCATTTCTTCACGACAACGTAGATTGATTGCTTAATCTGAAAATCGACAAATAGAAAGAAGCCACTCTCCAGCGATGTAGGGTGGTTTTTTTTTGTTACAAATAAAAATTGTATAACGGAAGTAGATGAATATAGAAGCAGACGACCATGGAATATTATCTTCGCGACATAATTAAGAATATCGGCGGCTGAGAGTATGGAAGCGTATCTAGAAGTGTTTTCTTCATTTGGTGGTATACTCAGCCTGTTTACGCTGATCATACTTGAGATTGTACTAGGAATTGATAACATCATTTTCATTGCAATCATTTGTGGATACATTCCCAACCGCAAAGAGCAGAAACGCGCTCGTTTCATCGGATTGATGCTTGCGCTCATCGTGAGAATTATCCTGCTTTCCACCATCACTTTGATAACAAAGATGGTGGATCCATTTTTTCACCTTGGATCAATACCGGTTACCGGACGCGGATTGATACTTTTTGCAGGTGGCGCTTTTTTAATCATCAAAACCATCAGTGAGATCTATCACAAGTTCAAAATTGCTGATGAGGAAATTGCGTCGAGCTCGAGAAATATGAGTTGGACAAAGGCGATTTTCCAAATTACGATGATCGATATCGTCTTCTCTTTTGACTCAATCATAACTGCGGTTGGTGTAACTGCCGACAATCCTGATGCGACACTTGCGCTTGCAACTATGATCATGGCTGTTGTTGTAGCAATGATTGCTATGCTTCTATTCGCGCCTTACGTGAGTGATTTCATCGAGAAGTATCCGACCATAAAAATGTTGGCGCTCACTTTCCTTGTGGTGATCGGCATTATCCTCGTGACCGAAGCGTTGGAAGACGCGCATGTCCTCCACATGCCCGACGGTGTCAACATCAAAATTTACGCATATGTCGCGCTCGCGTTTTCTCTGATCGTGGAGTCGCTCAATATTCGATTCAAGAATGTGAAGGAAAGAAAGTTTAAGAAAGTGGGATAGGTTCTTCTTTGGGAAATCTAAAGTTCGCTCTGCACATCCATTACATAAAGTAAAGATGCATTCGCATCATTTCTTTCATAAAGTCATTGCTCTACGAATTTATTGCTAATCCTGCCAGGTTAATTTTAGGACAAGCATTTCTGTCTTCTTAGGCAGGATTTAATAATACAGCTTACTTCTGGACTATTCGCCGGATTTGTGTTTAGCTCTAAGCGAAGTAATTTCAAATCAGATCACTTCAGGAACTTCAAAAAAAAGAAGCCATCATTTTCAGACGGCCTCCCTTCCTAATTCGTATTCTTTTTGAAAAAGGCAAGATAAACATAGTACCATGGTAATACTGCCATACTTAAGTATAATATCCATTTTCTATTTTCCAGTTCACCCATCAGCCACATCACTACTCCAACAATTAGTACGGTGACCAATGTTCGAAGTATTCCAACGGTAATGATTTTATGTTTTGGATTCATATAAGATTTTTCAGTTAAAATATTGCCTGCCAGCGCCGATAGCTGAGCTAACAGTGTCTCAGTATGCGAATCTATCTAAACCATTCCAAGAAAACTCAGAGAAGTTGCAAGATTAAAGGACAATCTGCCTAAGATGAGATGGTGAGAACACATGGACTCATGGACCCAACGAAATACTTTTTCAGACCTAATAAAACGTGAACGCCTTAGGCGAAAATCCTAGGAAAGCCGTATGCAGGAAAACTGCACGTACAGTTTGATGAGGGGGCAGGGAGGATGAAGACTCTTCATCTTGCCGCTCTAATCTACCATGAAACAAAAAAAAGGCCGCCAGCAATGACGACCTTCTCAAATATAATTAATGTAGAATATTATTTCTTCTTAATCCCAGCAGGACCGTCCATCACCACCGGCGTGGAGGTTTTTGGTTGCAAATTCATCATTGAATCTTGTGCTTGTTTCATGAGCTTCATCTCTAATTCCTGATTGAGATAATCTTCATAAGAAGGAAGCGCAAATTCACTGATCTGTTCTTTCACTGTAGTTAACATAGCTTGTACTTCAGGGTCTTCCGGCTTGTATTCTTTGGCCATAATTACAAGGCGCTCACTGATCTGAACGCGCATACTCACGTCTTTCGAGATGACTTGCTGCCTCATTGGATCAAGGCTTCTGTAATAAGCGACCTCCTGATTATTAAGTTCGATGAGGCGTTTGGTGAGTTCAAGTCCTTTAGCAGAATCACCTGCCTGATAAAGCATGTCTGCAATTTGCCACGTAATCTGTGGTTGGTCATAAGGAACGTTTTTCTCAGGCATAACAGTCAACGACTTATTCAATACATTTTTCGCACTGTCAAGTCTTCCAAGGTCGATGAGATTTTGTGCGAGATGACCAAATTGAAGTCGAAGATTGGTAGTCATTCTTCTGTTGTTCTCGTCCATATAGATTTCCTCGGTGTCCATATTGCCCCAACGGAATTTCTCCATCATGTTGGTGTACATCAGGTCCGAACCAATACCGCCATCAAGATTCGGATTGTCGTCTTGTTTATGCAAAATTGGCGTAAGACGATAGGCAAGTCCTTCCAGCTGGAAATATCTCTCGAGTCCCATATATGCATCGCCGCCGGTTGTCACCGCGAAATACACAGGCCTGTTCCAATCCATATTGTTCAGTAGATCCAGAACTGCCAGATTTGCTTTGGTGATATAGCTTCTCGGTCTTCCACCGCCATCCATCACAGCCCAAGTCAATTCATTCACCAGGGTATCACCTTCTTGCATGAATGGTCTGAACATTTCTGCTGATGCGCTGTCAACTTTCAACGAAAATTTATAAGTGGGTAAATAGGAAATCTTGTTCTTTCCATTGACAACAAATTTGGAATCGTCGAGTGCAATATTCATGGCTTCAGAAACAGGCATGAAGTTCTTGGTCTCTTTATACGGATCCATGAACATCACGTCTCGGGTTCCCTGGCGGTATTTCTGCTCGGTCATTTTGAATGGAACAGGCGCACTTTTATATGCCTGTCGTTTCATCTGGTCGATGTACCAATCGGTATTGAGAAGCGAAAGGTTTACAATGCGCACATCGGTACGAATGTCTTCTACTTCCTGCGCATACCACAACGGAAAAGTATCGTTGTCACCATTGGTGAAAATGATGGCATTGGGCGCGAGTGATTCGAGATAGTTGACAGCCATTGCAAGACCGGTTTCGCGCTTCGCACGACTGTGATCATCCCAGTTGTATGAACACATTAGAAACGGCGCAACGAATGCCAGCAACGTTGGAACAAGTGCCTTCATCATGCCGTCACCTTTGGTGTATAGGTTGAGTCCGGTCATGATGCCGAACGCGATAACGGTCAACACACTCATGAACAACAATGACATTCCGAATGCGCTGTGACCGCCAACTGCAGATTCCACAGCGAAGATGATAAGCGAACCACCAACAGTCATTGCCGCAAGTGTTCCGAGATGCTTCAGCGTCATATTCAGCGCTGCGTAATACAGCGCGTACACGCCAAGTCCAACCCAGATGGCGAATGCATAGAACGAGCCGACAGAAGTATAGTCGCGTTCACGAGGTTCGAGCGGAGGTTGATTGAGGTAGATTATTACCGCGACTCCGGTAAGGATGAAGAGCATGGCCACAACAGAAAAATCCTTGCGATGCGTCAGCAGTTGAAACACTAGTCCAAATATTCCCAGAAGCAGTGGAATGAAGAAGTATTTGTTATAGCCTTTGTTGTTTAATTCATACTCGGGCAGTTGGTCCATTGCTCCAAGACGTTTCTCGTCAATTTGTTTTACACCGCTTACCCAATTTCCATCTGTGAAATCTCCATGTCCTTGTTTGTCGTTTTGGCGACCGGTGAAATTCCACATGAAGTATCTCCAATACATCCAACCCAATTGATAGTCGGTGAAGAAGCGCATTTCTTCAGACGCACTTGGAACTTGTCTGGCATAAAGTCGCTCAAGTTCGCGAAGTACCTGACCTGCAGACTTGTCTTCATAACCTCGAGGCATTGCATTTTTCTGACTGAAATAATTGAGTACAGCTTCGTTTTCGTCGATGCTTTCCTCCAGACTTTTTACTTTGTCTTGGCCTCGTTGTGTGCTCCAGCCTTGATAATCACTCCACTGTTTGTAAGCACCAACGTGATTGCCCTGGCTACTGTGCATACGTGGGAAATATCCTGAGAATCGTTTGTCGTAATTCGGAATCGCACCTTTCTTCTCGCCGCTTTCCACATATTCCTGAATGAGTATTAATTTTTGATCAGCATTTTGCTGTATGTATTGCTCGGCTTCATAAGGCGTACGACAAGAAAGGACCAACTTGTTTTTGGTATCTGCAGTGCGCACACTGTAAGATTTTACCCATACATCGGAACCGTCGCGATAAGGATCTGAAATGTCTTGCGGTGTATTGAAGTATTGACCGAAAACCAATGGTCTGTCGCCGTATTGCTCACGATTAAGGTAAGACAACATGGCGAATAGATTCTCCGGATTGTTCTCATCCATTGGAGTGTTGGCTTGCGAACGAATGATGATAGTAGCAAATGACGTATAACCAATGATGGCAACCGCAACACTTAAGATGAATGTATTCCACATCACCTTGCCTTTTTTGCGGGTGTACCAAAGTCCGAATGCAATCAATCCTATTACCAGAAGGACATAGAAAAGAACGCCCGTATTGAAAGGAAGGCGCAGAGAATTTATCGCTACACGCTCGAACACGCCGGCAAGTTTTACAGCCCAGATGATGATACCTTTTTGCACGAGTCCAAGCACTACAAGCGAAACAATACCTGTTGCGATAAGTCCTTTTGGTGTGACGTTGTATTTTTTGAAATAGTAAACGTAACAGATTGCCGGGATGGCAAGCAAGTTCAGAAGATGGACTCCGATTGACAATCCAATGAGGTAGGCAATCAATATTATCCAACGGAGGTCACCGGCTTCATCCACCACGCTTTCCCATTTCAGGATGGCCCAGAAAACTACGGCAATGAGTAACGATGACATACCATATACCTCACCTTCTGTAGCAGAAAACCAAAAAGTATCGCTGAACGTGAAGACCAGTGCGCCGATGATTCCACTTCCGATAATGGCGTAAAGTCTGCCATTGGTAACTATTCCGCCAGAGAGGTCTGCAATTTTTTTCGCAAAGTGCGTGATCGTCCAGAAAAGAAATAGAACGGTGAAACTGGATGCAAGTGCTGACAATAAATTGATCATGTAAGGCACTTGTGATGTGTCACCTGCAACAGCTCCGAATAAACGTGCTATCAGCATGAACAGTGGTGCTCCGGGTGGATGGCCAACTTCAAGTTTATAGGATGAAGCGATAAATTCACCACAATCCCAGAAGGGCATTGTTGGTTCCAATGTGAGCACGTAAACAATGGTTGCAACGAGCCAGATTGTCCATCCCGTAATAATGTTTAACCTGTTAAAATTCATAGGTATTTTCTTGAAAATGAAATTCGATAAGTTCCTTTTGGTTTTGTCGATTTGTGAGGTTAAGCCACAAATGAAGCGGCGAAGGTAACGAGTTGAAGACTTTTGATCGACTTATTTGAATTTCTTGGAATTCACTCCAAAAAATGTCAATTCATATGGCAGAAGTTAATCACGTTTTCCTTTTTTTCTTCAGTGCTCGCACAACGATTGGAGGTAGTAAGTCATTGGCAACATTCACTGCTTTGTTGAACCACTTCATCTTCGAACTATCCTCGCCATCACGATGGGCGAATTGCGTTGTGATGCGTTGGCGCTTTGTTGAATCAAGGTCAGAACGTCCATTGGTATAATAATATAATGCAAGAGATTTACGGCTGCGATCCGGTGGACACGTCAATGCATCAGGATGACCATGCCATGAAGTATCTGTCGTTGAAAAGAGGGCAAGTGTGTTGAATAGCGGAGCAATGCGCACTACGCGTTTCGACATGTCTTTTTCCCACAGCTCAAAATGTCCGCCATAAGATTCCTCCCAATTTTCGTTGAGATAAACAAGAATGTTCAGTCTTCTGTCGAGCTTCATTTTTCTGTGCTGATGAAAATCAACATGCAGTTTTAAGAAGCCACCGGGTTTGATCTGGTGGAATCCGCCACCCTCGAAATATGGATCGGGGACCAAGGTCTCCTTGATGCCCGTAAGCTCCTGTAAAAATTCAAGGAAGGGTTGTGAATTCAAAAAGTGAACAAAAGCCTTCGTGTTTTCACCGAATCGATACTCCCCGCGAGTGGCATATTTCTGCTCATTGGGATTGTCGTAGAAAATGTCGTTCGTCTTTTCAATATCCGGAAATTCCTCGAGCACTTTTTTCAGCATTTCCGGGTTGAAGAAATTAGGAAAGGTGATATTGGGAAATGGCGGACTGTTGACATAGATATCACTATGACTTGCAGCGACTGCAGTGAGATCAGCGTATTTCTCCGAAAGAAAAGGTCTTGTATTCATGGAAATTTTTGCAGCACAAACGTAATGTCATTTTACGCATTTACAGTTGCTCAAAAGAAAAAAGGCGGGAGTGCCGCCTTCATCCTTTTCGATTGTTTTTGTTTGTCAATGTACTACTTCAAATCTCTTGAATGTAGCGGTATTCTTACTTGTGATGCGTATGCCGTAGTGTCCTGATGCGTAGGTGGCAACATTCAACTGATATTTATTTGTATGTGATGGACGGATGCTTTCAACTATTTGTCCCATTGCATTGATCAGATCTATTTGCTCGATATCGCTTTTGTCAGTCGAAACAATGTTCAACATTGACTGTGTTGGATTGGGGAAAATATTCCATGTGTCTGCAGCATGTTCAGAAACGCCATCCACGCAATCGCTGTGAATTCCAAAGGTCACACTGGCTGAAGTGTGATTCTCCAAGAACTGTAACACGTTGATAGTTTCATTGTTGAATGTTACTGTTGCATAAATCGAGTTGGCAGCAGTTGGCAGCGGTGTCGAAAGGTCCAGCGTATAACAACCATCAGGAATACATACAGTAACTGTGTTCGTGAAATTGTTCGTCATCGGCAATGTCCAACTGTTGACGTTTACGTTTTCAAATGACAATGCAAGAGTCACCAATTCCTGGATGTTCACAGGATAGTCGGCCTCTACATTTAGCGTTACCAGATTGTGTTCACAAAGGACTTCTATATTTTGAATGAGAACATTTTGACAGTAGATGTGAGAACAATTTTCTGTAGTAATAGTTAGGCAAACATTATGGAGTCCGTTTTCGGTGTAAAACACATTGCCGGATTGACCAGTGCTCGTTTGTCCATCACCATAGCTCCAATGGAATGTTGTAGGCCCGGTAAATGTTGATGTATTGTTGAATTCAATATGTCCGGGAGTGTTAGTCGTTATGGCCTCGAAAAGAGCGGCACATTCCGGAACAGCGAAACAATTTGTGTTCACTCCAAAACGAATGGATACAACAACATCTCCTTCCATTAATATTTCTGCATTGTCCATTAGATCAACTCCATTCATCATCAAGGAGATGAAAATATTCCCGTTGACAGTCAATGGTGTGTTGTTGTCTATCAATAATTGATAACATCCATCTTCAAGACAAATGGATGTATCGAAAAACGGATCTTCTGTTGTGTAGGTTGCTTGCCCGAATTCAATGAATTCATTGGTGTCGACATCGATGATGGTATAATACAATTCAGTGGTTCCACCATTGGCAACATAACTATCGATTCCCATAACAACATTCGAACATGGAATTTCACATGGTTCTACAAGCACAGTAGTACATAACTGCCATCCCTGACAAATGCTGTTGCTCATCACCAGACATACATTGTAGGTTCCCGGTGAAGTGAAATGATGAGTGATAAAATGTCCGCCCAGTTGTGATGTGTTGTCGCCAAACATCCAATTGAAATTTTCTCCTTCAACAAATCCACCGGCTTCAAAATGGAATACACCACATTCTGAAGTTGGGATCACTGCAATTTCCTGAGGGCAATCCGGTGTGGCGCAAACGTTGGTTTGCAGCGTGTAGAGTAGCGTGATTGGCTCAGCGCAATCAGCGCTTTGATAAGTGAGCGAAACAATGTAAAGACCTGCAGTTTCATACTGATGATTCATGATTGTAGAACCGGAAGATGTTGTTCCATCACCCCATTCCCATGTTGCAGATTGATTTTCACTTTCAGATAAGCCGGCTTCGAAATGCCATGACCCACAATCATTCATTGGATGTCCCCAGATGTAATCAGGACAACCATCATTGTTTGAATCGCCACCACACGCTCCTACGTGAAGTGTTGTACAAATATTAAATCCTGATGGACACGCATCGGTAGTCCCCGTTGCGCAAACATTGTACTCTCCACCGTTAACATAAAGATGCAGGAATTGATTTTGTCCGTAGCCTTCGTTGTCTCCAAAATTCCAGAGAATATTTCCATAGAGACTTGGGCCCCATTCATTCACACTAAATAGATATTGATGACAATTTACCGGGGTGATGGTAATGGTAGTTGGGCAATTTTCAATGTTGCAAGGCGCAACCAGAATCGTAGTGCAAAGCTCTACACCGTTCGGGCAATTAGGACTTGTGTAAAATGCACATACACTGTATTCACCGGGTGACGCGTATGTGTGCGTGAAAAAATGTCCGCCCTGAACTTGTCCGGATTCATCGCCGGGATACCAAATAACAGATTCACCTTCGACAAAACTTCCAATCTCAAAATTCATCACGCCACAATCATTGCCGGCTGAATTTGCAATGTGATCTGGACAATTTGCCCCAGTGGTGCAATTCACTTCAACTGTGTACACCAATGTTACACCGTTGGGACAAGCACTGGAAAAATATTGCGCTGTCACAATGTATAAGCCATTGGAATTGTAGGAGTGATCAGCAATGAAGCCTGTACTTCCTGATGTATTGTCTCCAAAATTCCAGATGACCTGCGAATTGATATTGTCGGTGACTTGAAATACATAGGAAGCACAACCAATTTGTTGTGCGGTAATTGCTGTTGGACATTCTGGACCGTTACAATTCGGTATGGTAACAGTAGTGCAGAGTTCAACTCCTTCAGGACAAACAGGGCTTGAATAAAATGCGCATACGGTATAAACGCCCGGCTGGTCGTAATGGTGTGAGAGGAAATGGCCGCCAAATACCTGGCCACTGCCGTCACCGGGATTCCATGTAACAGCTTCACCTTCGACAAAACTTCCAATCTCAAAATTTATGGTTCCACACAATAATCCATCGAAACTTGAAATGTGATCCGGACAAATATCTCCGGTCTCGCAGTTCACCAGAACGGTGTAAATCAATGTTACGCCATTTGGACAATTGGCAGAAAAATACTGAGCGGTTACAATGAATAATCCGTTAGTGGAGAAAGTATGATCAGCCACACTGCCTGCACCAAAATTGTTGTCGCCGAAATCCCAGATTACTTGCGCGTTAGTTCCACTGTTGACATTAAATACATAGGTGTCACAATCCACTTGCTGCATATTAATTTCCGCAGGGCAATCGTTGGTAGTGCATGGAGCGACAGTAATTTCTATACAAAGTTGAACGCCTTCCGGGCAATTGGGACTCGTGTAAAAAGCGCAGACATTATAAATTCCAGGCTCGGCATAGTGGTGGAAATAGAAATGAGGTGTCACTTCTGAAGGTGATCCATCCCCAGGAAACCAGGTAACAGATTCTCCCGGAACAAAGCCACCTATTTCGAAATTCATTAATCCGCACTCTTCACCGGGTGCACTGAAAATACCCTCCGGACATGGAGGCATGTTTATACAATTTACTTCAATAGTGTAAATAAGATTTGCTCCATTTGGGCATGCGGCACTGAAGTATTGAGCGGATACGATGTACAATCCATTCTCAGCATATGTATGATCGGAAGTGATTCCTTCATTTGCAGAAGTGCCGTCACCATAGTCCCATACTACTTCTCCGACATTCACACCAGCGATGTGGAAAATGTAAGAATCACAATCAATGGTTTGCATTTCAATATGATCAGGGCAAATAGTATTGCAGGGAGCCACAGTTATTTCAGTGCAGAGCTCAATGCCTTCCGGACATAAAGAACTAGTATAGAAAGCGCAAACAGAATAGTTGCCGGATTGTGCATAGACATGCTCCAGAAAATGACCGCCAACAATAGGTTCGCTGCCATCGCCAGTAAACCACGTGACTTCTTCGCCTTCCACAAAACTTCCGATTTCGAAATCCATAGCGCCGCAACTCACACCTGCTGATGATGTGATTCCTTCGGGACAATTTTCGGTCGTAAAGCAATCGACATTTACTGTGGCATAAACAAAAGAAATGTTCGGACAAGTTGGGCCATTGTATAGCGCCGTGATAGTGTAAGTTCCATTTGAAGTGTAATGATGATCAGCAGACGTTCCTCCGTTTTGTTCTGTTCCATCGCCGAATTGCCACTGAACAGTGCCTGTATCAAACCCTGCAACAGCCAGGGTATATGTTCCGCAGCCTATTTGAGAAATATTCAACTCTGTCGGACAATTTGTACCTGGACATATCGGTACTTCAATGATTGTGCAAATCGTCACACCATTCGGACAGGTCGCCGTCCATGCCTGCGCGCAAACTTCATGCAGTCCAGGTATCAGTGTTCCCCAGAACACATTGTTCTGCCCTGTCTGTAATGGCTGTCCACCATCGTACGTCCAGATGATGTTTCCGGCTTCGCCAAATTCATTGAGGTGTAATTGATACAGCCCACACCCCGACTGTGTATTCACGGTGACGTTTGTCGGACATTGAGCAAATGCTGAAAGCGATGTTAAAGCAATCAACAAAATTGTATAGAGATGTTTCATGAAATGCATTGGATTAGAACAGTATGAAAGACTGCACAGGCAGGAATTGGTTGCACAATTCGGTTAAACAAAACGAGGGTCAGTTTCCATCAGATGACCGCATTTTTTGCATGTGCGCAATTCCTCGGAGGCATAAAAATCTCTGAAGCGAGGAAGGAAATCCTTCTCAACATCATTCAATACGAATTTGTATTCATGAAGCATATTGTTGCACTTTTCACAATACCACTGCAATCCGTCAATCATTTCGCGATCTGCGCGCTTGCACTCAATCACAAGACCAACTGTATTTGGTCCTCGTCGCGGTTGATGCGGAACATTTGCAGGAAGCAAAAACATTTCGCCTTCTTTTATTACGATGTCCACAGCTTTTCCGTCTTCCTGAATACCTACTTCAATATCTCCTTCGAGCTGATAGAACAATTCTTCTGTTTCATTGAAGTGATAGTCTTTTCGTGCATTGGGTCCACCAACTACCATCACCAGATAATCACCCGCGTCTTTGTAAAGATTTTTATTACCGACAGGAGGCTTCAATAAATCGCGGTTTTCTTCGATCCATTTTTTGATATTGAAAGGTCGTGTGATCATAATGATTGTGACTTAAAATTTATATTCAAGATGGAATGAAATGCGTAATCGCAATTCACATCAAATGTATCTCGACTGAGATAAAGAAAAAAGTAGTTCCGGCGCTTCTTCGAAAGCAGTTCCAATTACAATCACGTCCGCACCTGAGGCATAAATGGATCTGGCCTGGTCTTCATCGCGTATTCCGCCACCTACAATAATTGGAAGATCAACTGCGATACGAACCGCATGAATCATTTCAGTTGAAATGGGTTTTTCCGCTCCGCTACCTCCATCGAGATAGATGGTGCGAAGCCCAAGCATTTCTCCTGCAATGGCTGTGGCAGCTGCTATCTCCGGTTTATTCCAGGGCAGAGGAAAAGTCTGACTCACATACGAAGCTGTTGTGGCCCTTCCGCAATCAACAAGCATGTATCCTGTAGGAATTATTTCGAGACCTGAACGCTTCAATTGTGGTGCAGCAATGACATGCTGCCCAATCAAAAGTTCTGCATTTCTACCGGAAATAAGTGAAAGGAGCAAAATTGCATCTGCGTCTTCAGCTATTTGCGAAGGACTACCGGGGAAAAGTATCACTGGAAGTTCGCACAAGGCTTTCACTTTTTTTACACATGCATGAAAATTATTGCCAATGAGTAAACTGCCACCGATGAAAACGAAATCAACTTTGCTGTGATGGATGAGTTCCATCAGCGTATTCAAAGACTTATCGTCTTTTATTTTATCAGGATCAATGAGCACGGCCAGGGCTTTTTTACCGGCCTTGCGCAATTGAATTATCGATTCCAAAAATGACATCACTTCGACAAATGTATGATGGTGAAAGATGATGTCATAAATGTTCTGAGAGCTTGTTACATCACTTTCAGCTTCGCAAATTTCAAGAGCAATTGCTTTTGACCTGCGGAAGGAAAGAAGATGGTGGCTTTGAGATCAGGCGCATTGCCCTCTACCGTTAGCACTTTTCCTCGGCCGAATTTCTCATGCATGACTTCAACGCCTGTTTGAATTTCGCCGGCATTTGCAAACGATTCTACGTTCTCCGGTTGTGTAACCGGTCTCACATTAAGTTTGCGGAAATTCTTTGGTGGTACAAATGGTGTGACCGGAACATTGGGTTTGGGTAAAGTGCGACTTGGTGATTGGCCAATAGGGTAGTCTGCTTTGGATTCACGATTGTAAAATCCTGAGCGGGCATTGTTGAAATCAACTTTCGGCGATGCGGGTTTTTCTGCCATGGGTAGTTCTAGATATTGTTCATCGATTTCTTCGATGAAACGTGATGGTTCACAATATTGTAATTGGCCCCAACGATATCGCGTCAAGGCGTAGCTGAGCGTTGCTTTTTTCTCTGCACGAGTCAAAGCTACATAAAAAAGTCGACGCTCTTCTTCAAGTTCTTCTCTTGAGTTGATGCTGAGCTGCGATGGAAAGAGATTTTCTTCCAATCCAACGACATAAACGTATGGAAATTCTAGTCCTTTAGCTGAGTGAATCGTCATCAACGATACTTTTCCTTCATCGCTTTCATCCGGTTTTTCAATGTCTGTCAAAAGCGCGACATCAATCAGAAAATCACTCAGCGTATTGATCCTGTCCGGAAATTCCTCATCAACGCGATCACTGAATTCCTTCATACCATTGAGCAATTCCTGGATGTTTTCATAACGAGAAACTCCTTCAGGCGTTCTGTCTGAATAGAGATCTTTGAGCAATCCGCACTCGCTTGCTATCTGATGACCAAGGTCGTATGCGTTTTTCGTTTCGAGCTGTGTTGCGAAACTTTTCATCATGATCACAAACTCATTCACCTTGTGCATAGTGCCACCGCTCAGTCCTGTCTCATGCGCACGATCAATCATCTCCCAAATGCTGATCTCGCGTTCTGATGCGCCGACAACCAATTTATTGATCGTTGTATCACCGATTCCGCGCTTGGGGTAATTGATGATGCGCTTCATCGATTCCTCATCGTTGTGATTACAAACAAGGCGGAAATAGGAAATGAGATCCTTGATTTCTTTGCGCTGATAAAAACTTAAACCGCCATAAATTTTATAGGGAATGTTGAGCTTGCGCAATGCTTCCTCGAATGACCTGCTCTGCGCATTCGTTCTGTAAAGAATACCAAAATCATTGGGTTGAGCGCCTTCTTCAGACGAGGTCGAATAAATGTGATTGGCTACAAAATTTCCTTCGTCGTTGTCGGACAATGCGCGATGAACTTTGATCATCGAACCTTGATCGTTGTGCGTCCACACATCCTTCTGGATCTGATCTTTGTTCTTGGCAATGATGCTGTTTGCTGCTTCTACAATTGTTTTGGTGCTTCTATAATTCTGCTCAAGCTTATAAAGTGAAAATTCGGGATAGTCTTTTCTGAAGTTGAGAATATTCTGAATGTTCGCTCCACGGAAAGCATAGATACTTTGTGCATCGTCACCAACCACACATACGTTTTCGAAGGCTGCACCCAGTTGTTTGATGATGAGGTATTGAGAAAAATTTGTGTCTTGATACTCGTCTACAAGTATGTAATGAAACTTGTGCTGGTATTTGTGCAAGACCTCAGGAAAGTCGCGCAGCAGTTGATTGGTCTTGAACAACAAATCATCGAAATCCATCGCGCCTGCTTTGAAAAGGCGCATATTGTATGCGGTGTAGATTTCATTCATCTGAGGTCTACCACTGGAACGATCTTCGGCAATAATTTCTGTATTTCCCGCATAATCCTGCGATGAAACCAAATTGTTTTTGCAAGAAGAAATTCTATTGTAAACAACGCCCGGCTTATAGATTTTGTCATCGAGCCCCATCTCTTTCAAGATGTCTTTGATGAGATTTTTTGAATCAGCTGTATCGTAAATGGAGAAGTTTTTCGGGTAGTTGAGCTTGTCACATTCCATGCGAAGGATACGCGCAAACACGCTGTGAAACGTGCCCATCCAAATGTTTCGCGCTTCATGCTCACCTACAAGTGCGCCAATGCGTTTCTTCATTTCCTTCGCTGCTTTGTTGGTGAAAGTGAGCGAGAGAATCTGAAATGGATCAACTCCTTGTTTAATCAGATTAGCGATGCGATAGGTGAGTACCCTCGTTTTTCCCGATCCTGCCCCGGCAATTACCATCAGCGGACCTTGCACGTGTGACGCTGCTTCACGCTGCGCGTCATTCAATTCTAATAGAAAGTCGATGTCTTGATTCACCCTGCAAAAGTAAAGTTTGTGCCTCCTCCTTCCTCGTTGTGAATGCAAACAAATACGACCTTTTTCAACGAGTTACTTTTGCAGCATGTACCATAAGCTGATTTTTATTCTCTCATTGTTATTTATTCACGGGAAATTTTTCGGTCAGACCGATTCCCTCACCGTAGCTTATCCGGATTCTGCTTATGTAACCATTGCGAATACATCAATGGTTGACAGCGTTTTAACCTATGCGCAAACTTTCACTGGTTGTAAATATGGATTCGGATCTTGCGGTCCAAAATCCTTTGACTGCTCGGGGTTTGTCATGCATGTTTATGGGAAATACGGAGTAAAGCTTCCTCATACCAGTGGCGGCATTGCAGAAATGTGCGAGAATGTGAAATGGAAAAAATTGCAACCCGGTGATCTTCTCTTTTTCTCGGGTAGAAAAGTTTCGAAAAAGAGTATTGGTCACGTGGCCATAGTGAAAGCTGTGGATAATACTTCTGTTACCATGATTCACGCTACGGTACAAGCCGGTGTACTCGTAGAAGTTTATGAGAATTCCGATTATTTCCGAAAGAGATTCATCCGCGCCGGTAGAATTTCCGTACTTACTAAAGACTGATTTTAGACTTTTACTGCAATGAGGCAAACATCATCGATCTGATCGTTATCACCTTTCCATGTTTGAAAATAACTACTGACAATTTCTTTCTGCGCATCCATTGGTAATTGTACAATTTCCATCAATAATTTCTTCAGACCGGCGATTTTCAATTTCTTGTTTTTCTCACCACCAAATTGATCTGCGAAGCCATCTGTAAATGCATAAACTACATTGCCTGATGAAAGTTGCGCTGTACTAAGTTTAAATTCACTCAGCTCGTTTGTGTGACGCGCTCCAATGGCACGTGCGGTTCCTTTCAATGTTGTGAAGTCCACGCCGTTCCAAATGAGCACATCATTATTGGCGCCTGCAACTCGCAATTCCATGGTATCATGTTGAAATGCACATAGCACCATGTCCATTCCATCACTGGTGTAAATGCTGTCATGCGCTGTCATCGTTTGCTTCAATCGCGCATCAATTTCGCGCAACATTTCATCCGGTGACGCTTCGGGATGTTGCTGCAACGTTTCTCTCAAAAGATTACAACCCATCACACTCACCATCGCTCCGGGAACACCATGTCCGGTGCAATCTCCTGCTGCGAGCAATGTTACATCGTGTGCCGGACCATCTATTCCGTTGAGTTTCGTTTGACCAATCCAATAAAAATCGCCGCTCACAATGTCTTTGGGTTGATAGAATACAAACGATTCGGGAAACAATCGCTGCATTTCTTCGGACGTTGGAAGTAGATTTTTTTGTATGCGCTCTGCATAGCGAATGCTGCTGAGAATTTCTTCTTGCTGTGCTTCAAGTTTTGAATTCTGCAATACGATTTCTTCCGTCCGCTCTATAACTGTTCGTTCCAACACTTCATTTTGTTCACGTTCCAGTTTGTTGAGCTCTTGCAAGCTTTCAATCGCTTGCTCTTTAAAACTTCTGAAGCGATCCACAACCGCAAATGAAAGCAGTACAACTTCGGCTGCGCTTCCTATCAACAATCCATAGTCGGCATAGAATTCGTTTTTAATCAATCCAAGATTGGTGGCAATGAATCCGAATACAGTGATGACAAGTGTGATAAATCCTATCAAGAAGAATTTCGCAGGCTTGAAGTTTTTTCTCAACACTGCGATTGCAACAGGTATAATGGCGAAGTTGAGCAGCAATGCAATGATGTTGATCGTAATTACACTGATGAAAAAAGTTCGCTCTGTCCAGATCAATGCGAGCAATGCATTTGCAATCACAACATATCCCAGCTTCGTAAATATTGCATTCACCTTTGGGAAAAAGTCTTTGAGCTGAAGGAAGTTTTGCGAAAATTTAAGCAGCGCAAGTATTGAGAGAGATGCGAAAAAGGGCGTGGCGACATTTGCGAAATAAGGTATCGACGGCCACAAAAACTGAAACGCATAACCACTCAATGCAAATTGCAAGAGCAACAAATTGAAATTGTAATGCACATAATACAGCGATGATTGCTCCCGCAATCTTAGATACAGAAACAATGTGAACAACAACACGAAAGTGATCAATCCGAAATAGCAACCGCGCATCAAATTGTCCTGATAATCTTTTTCCGCAAGTGTCTCCTGATTCCAAACACTCAACGGTGCAAGCATTTGCTCTCCGCCACTGTTGATTTTCAAGAGGAATGTTGAAGGCAAATTGTTTTTGAATCCTATCGGAAACCTGAATACCCTGCTATCAAGAGGTCGTGAGTGAAAAGGAACTGCATCGCCCGTGATGGACATGAGTGCTGGACCATTTTGCGTGAGCTCATACAATTCAATTTCATTCAGCAAGGGATTGTTTACCTGAAGAATGTTGCAACCGTGCGGTAGCAGAACCGGGTCAATCGTGAATTTTAGCCAGACATTGCTGTTGCTGAATCCAAAGTTCGGATCGTCGCTACCGTTTGGCAATGATTGGAATTCATTTCTTAAGCTGAATATTTCCAGGGCATGCAACACCTTCTTATCGTCTTCCAAGTATTGGATGGCGTCCTTCGTGATTGCCCGATATCCGTTGGATTTCGGAATAAAAATTCTTCCGCACACAATGAAGGCACCGACAATCATGATTGCCGGTAACAGGAATATGAATGTGCTTCCTAAGCGCTTCATTTTGCCTGAATATTTTTTAACGGATAGCAAATTTGGGTGGTATGAAAAAATTTATACGTGAATATCGATTGGAGGTTCCATGAGGGCGGAGTTTTTTCATAGCGCGATTTCCATCCTTAAAATCTATTTTCGCCGATACACATTGAAATGAAAAATATGCCACGCATTCTCATTATTGACGACGAACCCGCTATTCGGAAAGCACTCAAGGAAATTCTCGAGTATGAATCTTTTGAAGTGAAGGAAGCTGAGGATGGACCTTCAGCACTGAAACTGGTGGACAAGGAATCGTTCGACCTTATTTTTTGTGATATAAAAATGCCGCGAATGGACGGTATCGAAGTGCTTTCGAAGTTGAAGGAAAAGGGTATCGAAACTCCTGTGGTGATCATCACGGGTCATGGAAATGTGGAAACCGCTGTGGATGCTTTGAAGAAGGGCGCTTATGATTTTATTCAAAAGCCGCTTGATCTTAACCGCATTCTTGTGACTGTACGCAACGCTTGTAACCAACACACACTCGAAAAGGAAACGAAGACTTTGCGACGCAAGGTGAATAAGGTTCTTGGCTCAAACATCGTTGGTGAAAGTGCGTCGATTGGTGAGATCAAAAAGTTGATTGATACGGTTGCTCCTACTGAAGCTCGTGTGCTCATCACTGGTGGCAACGGATCAGGAAAAGAACTTGTTGCGCGACAACTTCACGAAAAAAGCGAAAGAGCTGCAAATGCGTTCATCGAAGTGAATTGTGCGGCAATTCCTTCTGAGTTAATCGAAAGCGAATTGTTCGGACATGAAAAGGGCGCCTTCACTTCAGCTATCAAGACGAGACAAGGAAAATTTGAACTGGCAGATAACGGAACGCTTTTCCTCGATGAGATCGGTGATATGTCGCTTTCTGCACAAGCGAAAGTTTTGCGCGCTTTGCAGGAAAGTAAAATTACTCGTGTGGGTGGTGATAAAGATTTTAAAGTGAACGTGCGCGTTTTTGCAGCTACCAATAAAGATCTTCGGAAGGAAATTGAGGCAGGAAATTTTCGCGAAGACTTGTACCATAGATTGTCTGTAATCGTAATTCGCGTTCCCTCACTCAACGAAAGAAAGGACGACATTCCGCTGTTGGCAGACCATTTTCTCAATGTGATTTCTGAAGAATATGGGCAACCGAAAAAAGAAATTACAGCCTCCGCTTTGAAAGCATTGCAGGATTTAAAATGGTCGGGCAACGTGAGAGAATTCAGGAATGTCATCGAGCGATTGGTGATTCTTTCTCCAAAAGCCATCGATGACAAAATGGTGAAAGCCTACGCTGTACCTAATTTCAATTGACGCGAAAGGAAGGTTTACTTCTGATCTTTTGATTTAAAAAGAAACACAGAATTCAAACTGAGTGTTGCCACTGACATCACAATGATGAAGGCAATGTTGGGTGAATAGGCCGGTGTCATAAAAGTGAGAAGAATCAACAAGATTGAAAAAGTGTAGAGCACGAGACAAACTTGTCTGTGTGATAATCCCAACGACAAAAGTTTATGATGAATGTGATTTTTATCCGCTGAAAATGGCGACCGACCTTTTGATGCGCGCAGTATAAAAACTCTGAGCGTGTCTATGAGCGGATATGCAAGAATGGCCATTGCCAAAACGGGTTTGGGAACCTGGTTCATAATGATCATCATTCTCTTCACCGGAAACTCAATCATTTTTACAGCAAGCACATAAAGGACCAAACCAATGATGAGCGATCCGGAATCTCCCATAAATAATTTTGCGGGTTGAAAATTGTAAACCAGAAATCCAAGCAGCGAGCCTCCTAAACCCATTGCCAACAATGCCAGTGGTTGGTCGCCGGTTCTGTAAAACCAGAACGCAAAGGCAAGGCTGGCTATCAATCCAATTCCTGAGGCCAGACCGTCAACGCCATCAATCAGATTGATTGCATTTACGATGACGATGTAAACAAATAGCGATAGCATGAGACTTAACCAATAAGGAAGACGGTCTACTTCAAACAATCCCCAGAATTGTGTAATGCGTATATCTGCAACGTAAACGATAATAAATCCCACCAATAAGTGAATCATCAATTTCTTCGATGGTGAAACACCTACAATATCATCTTTCAATCCAAGAAAGAAAAGGATGAACATACAAGCCACGAGATATTTGAATTCGTTGAGCGCTTCTATCGGGAAGTAATTATTACCGAAAACCCAACCTTCTTTCGATGGAAACCACAAGCTATAACCAATGATGGTTCCTGCGAAAATCATGATGCCACCAATTGTAGGAACGGATCTTCTATGGAGCTTACGAGCATCACCCGGCTCATCTACCAGGTGTTTCAACTTGGCAACCTTGATCAAGGACGGCGTTGCAACGAGTACTAAAAAAAACGCTGTCAGAAAACAACCAAGAATCTCTCTTATAATTTCACTCACAATGAACTAAGGTTTTAAGGAAGGCGACAACACTAAGTGCTGACGGTTTCAAATGTATCTAAAAATCTGTATAACGGTTAATGAGATTTGTCCGAACAGACACATAGAGGTAATCAGTGCGCTGCTTTGCATCATTCATCCAGTTGAAGTCTGTTCGATCTGTTCGGCCGGTATAGCCAATGGATAATTGAAAATTGGTCACAGGGTTCACGAATATTCCTACGTTAACATCTATCTGATCGACATAGTGAACAGGCCACGCGGCAATGTTTGTGAGAATGATGTTGGGATCACTTGCCCAATTACCTTCAGGTCCCGTTGAATGTGAAATACGATTGAGTTTTACTTGTGTGATAAATCGGTGCTTGCGGTAATTCAGAATTGCCAGCATTTCCTGTGTAGCCGGGCCTGATGGATGACCAAGCGGTTGATTGACATGACTGTAAGATTGCAATGAATAATGACTCGTGTAAAGATTTGAAGCCAGTGAATTCCATTCCAACTGTATGTCGAGATTCTTAATTCCAAGATCGAAATATTTCATGCCAAGTTGATATCCGAAACGCAAAGATGAAATGTCATCAGTTACAAATTGTCCATATACAAAGGAATGTTTCGTCACTATGAAGCGTGCATTGACACCGGTGATAACATGGTTCATGTTGCCGTATCCATTCAATGCCGTATTCACGCCCATCACAGGAATATATCCACCGTATGGCTGTGGTTTCGTGCCAGAAGAATCATAGCGCTCCCATATTATTCCTTCAAAAAGTCCCAGTTCAATTCCCGGTGTTGGCACCCAACTTAAATAATGAAAGCTGCCACCTTTTCGTTTGAAAAGTGATTCGGGAACTTCGCCTCGTGGCAAGCGCTCGAGCGTTTGCAGTGATGCGTACATGGTATTGTATTGCCACTTCTTATCAGGCGATGTGAGGATCGCTTTGATGTAGGGGTAAGAGAATGCTGCGTCACTCAACAGCAACGATCGATAACCGTTGCCAATGAAATTTTTTCCCTGACCGAATTGAACGCTGATCCAAGGCTTGGGTGAATAATTGACCCAGCCATTGGCCATGGCGAAATCGAAACCCTGCACTTTGAATGGTTTGGTTCTTCCAAAGCCAGGGTATACGCCGGTAGCCACAACCTGCTGTCTCAAATACCATGGAACAAATGCCTGCGACTCATAAAAACTTGTTTGAAACGAAAATTGCTTGCCGACGTCTCCAAGGAATTGCAGTCCCCGCTGATTCATATAAAGACTGCGTCCTGAATAACCCGCTGTGGTATCTGATATATCGTTGCCAAATGAAAAATCAAATAGGGGATCTATGGCAAGAAAGTAATCATCCTTTTTTATACTAAATAAATGACGCTTGAATAGTTTCCCAGAACCGACATAGTAAACTTTCGTTGTGTCTTTTCGCAGCCCATCCACGCGCTCAATGTCTATTTGACTTTCTAGATAGGGTTTCGATGCTGTATGAATGAATTCAACACGATCTCCAATATAAGCGCGCTCTACTTCTTGCGAAAAAAAACGATTCAACGAAATATTCTTTTGTTGTGAATGTAAAATTGAAGGCGCAAATACGATGATCACAAGTGTCATCAATCTCAACTTCGGATCAATCAATTTTAGAATTGGACAGCTCACTTTGATCTTACGTTTTCAATGTTGAGCGATTTAAATTCTTTGTACACAGAACGAATACCATCCGAGAGTTCAATTTTGTGTTTCCAGCCCATCGAATGGAGTCTTCCAACATCCATCAATTTGCGCGGTGTGCCATCCGGTTTGTCGGTATTCCATCTTATGTCTCCATCATACCCGACAATTTCTTTGACCATTTCGGCCAAAGATTTTATAGTCAGATCGACACCCGTTCCGACATTCACAAACATCTTGTCGTTGTAATTTTTCATGAGAAAATAACATGCGTCAGCGAGGTCATTGACATGCAAAAATTCACGCATTGGCGAACCTGTTCCCCACACTTCGACATGGTCAATTCCATCTTCTTTTGCTGTGTGAAATTTTCTGATAAAAGCCGGAAGCACATGTGAATTATTCAAGTCATAGTTGTCATTCGGACCATATAAATTGGTCGGCATCGCTGAAATGAAATTACATCCGTGCTGATCGCGATAAGCTTCACAAAGCTTGATGCCGGCAATTTTTGCAATTGCATAAGGTTCGTTTGTTGACTCTAGAATTCCAGTGAGCAAACTTTCTTCCTTCAATGGCTGTGGAGCCATTTTCGGATAAATACATGATGATCCAAGGAACAACAATTTTTCTACTTTGTGCTGGAAGCTTGCATGAATAATGTTCGCTTCTATCATCAAATTGTCGTACAAAAAATCTGCGCGGTAAACATTGTTTGCATGGATGCCGCCAACCTTAGCGGCACTCAAAAAAACGTATTCGGGTTTCTCGCGGGAAAAGAAATCCTGCACAGCATCTTGATGACGCAAATCGAGTTCGCCTGATGTTTTCAAAATGAGATTCTGATAACCTTCGCTCACCAATTTGCGAACGATGGCGCTGCCAACCATACCGCGATGGCCTGCTACATAAATGCGCGCATTTTTTTCCATGTGCGCGAATGTACGATAGCCGTCATTCTCTTACATCTAATGCGTCACGTAATCCATTTCCAACAAGCATGAAACTCAATACGAGCAACATGATCATCAGGCCCGGAACAATTGCTAAGTATGCCAGATCTGTTGTGATATAGGCGTAGTGTTCACGGATCATATTTCCCCAGGATGGTGTTGGAATTTGCGCGCCAAGTCCAAGGAAACTAAGTCCGGCTTCTATCAAAATAGCGGAAGCGAAATTGGCGGCACTGATGACTATGATCGGCGAAAGAATATTCGGTAGTATGTGCTTGAAAATGATTCTGAACTCTGAAAAACCTAAAGCCCGCGCTGCTTCTACGTATTCTTTTTCTCTTACGGATAATACCTGACCACGCGCAATTCTCGCGACTTCTACCCACATCGTCAAGCCTACAGCCAGAAAGACTTTCCAGAATCCTGTGCCGAATGCAAACGTGATGGCCATCACCAGTATCAACGTCGGTATAGCCCATACGATATTGGTAAACCACATGATAATCTTGTCAGTGATGCCTCGGAAATATCCCGCTATTAAACCCAATGTCAGTCCAACAAGGAGCGAAATCAGAACTGCAATTGCTCCTACAGACAAAGAAACCACTGTTCCGGCCATGAGTCGTGAGAGTAAATCTCTACCGTATTTATCTGTACCAAGAAAATATTTTTTATCGTGTAAAAAATCTTCAGCCTTCTGTCCTTTGTTTGCTGAAACCAAATCATTTGCATGAAATGTTTTCGAAAGCACTTCTCTATCACTTTCGAAAAGTGGTTCGAATTTCATATGCCCTAAATCTCCGGCGACTGATATCACCGGATATTCGTTGTAGGAAAGTGGGGCACCGCCGTTCATCCATGTTTGCCAAAAGGAAGGCGATTGAAAATCTTTTTTTTTGATGCGCACAGTTTGCAACGCATATCCCGGTTTATTGCGACTCAGCGATAAATGCTGGTCATTGGCGTTAATGGTGCTATCGGGTCGGATAGTTGATCCCAGCAAGGCGATTATTAGGAGCAAAAGAATAAACGAGATTCCTGCCATCGCAAGTGGATTGCGACGAAATTTTTTCCACGACAATTGCCCTGGAGAAAGTGATTGGAAATGGACTGCTTTATGCTTCACTCAGCGTTTTCTTTGTTGCCGCAAACTTATTGTTCTTCCTTTCCATTTCGGATGGTAAAAAAATCCGACAACAGGAATGAGCACTGCATATAGTGGATAGATCAGGGAAACAGGTAAAATGCAGATCAGTAAATGCTTCTTGTCTGTCCATGCTGCAACTTGCTTGATAAGCGTGAAGTCGACGAGCATTTTAAGCAGAAACGAGACACCATATAGTAGCAGGTATTTGTGATCAACAATGCCCAAAAACAAAATGGTCAATAGTGCGATATTGATAACAGCGACCAACGTTCCTGTCAGGATAGTTGAAATGTCTTTGTATTGCAAACTCTTGGTGGTCCAACGAATGCGCTGCGCAATGAATTCGCTAAAATTTGGAGACGCGGCAGTTACTGCAATGGCTTCGATGTTATGCAGCCATTTTATTTTTCCGTTTTTCTTCAAAGCATGCATCAGAAACATATCATCACCACTTGAGATACTGTCGTCGTCTCGCTTCAAACTCATTTCAATCCAAGCGGATTTTTTAAATGCGAGATTTGCTCCGTTGCATAGTATGGGCATTCCCGCCGTAGCCATCGCTGCTGTGGTGCCAAGCAAACTCATGAATTCAATGCATTGCATTTTTTCAAATGTCGTTTTTCCGTCGTCAATAAATAACGGTAAAATGATCATGTCGCAATCGAATGTTTCCATCGCTCCACGGATCGCTGTGAGCCATTTGGGTCCGAGTATTACGTCAGCATCGATTGTAATTATCCACTCGTGTTTTGCAGCATGGATGCCTTCACTAAGAGCGGCTTTTTTTCCTGAATTTTCTTCCAGTGATATGACTTTATGCGAAAGTGAATTCGTAATTGATTTTTCTCCTCCGTCATTACTGTGATCGTTCACAAAAATTATTTCGAGATTTCTCTTGTCCACCAATTGGTTTTCAAGACAATCAATCAATACTGCCAAATTCGATGCTTCATTTCTGAATGGAACGATAATGCTAACGCACGCTGGTGCAGTTATAACGCCTGATGACACTGAACTTTTTTTCCATATAACACTCATCCACATCACCCAGGCAATGTAAATGGTGAAAAAAATTGCGAATACTAAAAGCAATACACCCATAGTTTTACGCCTCAAAGAAAACCTGTTGTCGGCAAAGGAACGCATCATACTTGGAATTGATCCTGGAACTACGATTCTTGGCTACGGTATTATCCGTGTTGAAGGCAAGAAAATGAAACTGGAGGCAATGGGTGTTTTGCATCTGGAAAAAATTTCGGATCACCACTTGAAACTTCAGAAAATATTTGAACGCTGCATCGAATTAATCGATGGTTTTCATCCGGATGAACTCGCTATTGAGGCTCCATTCTTCGGTAAGAATGTTCAATCTATGTTGAAACTCGGTCGTGCCCAGGGTGTAGCTATCGCCGCTGCACTCAGCAGACAAATTTCCGTGATGGAATATTCGCCAAGGAAAATTAAACAGAGCATCACCGGTAGTGGAAGCGCCTCGAAAGAACAAGTTGCGGCAATGCTGCAACGCACGTTGGAAATCCCATTAGCAGATATGCCTGCAAAGCTCGATGCCACCGACGGACTTGCAGCTGCAGTTTGTCACTTTTATCAAAGCTCGTCGGTTGTTCCCGGTGGCAAATCCTACAACGGATGGAAATCATTTCTAACGGACAATCCCGGTCGCTTGAAATGAGTCTTTGTTGGTGAATATTCTTATCCGGTTGAAGGCATCATACTTGTCGTGATGACAATCCTTTCCTCGTTCTTCATTCGACTTACTTTTGCCGACCATTATTTAATTATGAAATTCGGAACAAAAGCTATACATGCCGGTCAAGAGCCGGATCCTGTTACAGGCGCCATCATGACGCCCATTTATCAATCATCGACATACGTGCAGGAAGCACCGGGTGTGCATAAAGGCTATGCATATGCCCGTGGAAAAAACCCAACCCGTGTTGCTTTGGAAAGTTGTCTTGCAGCCTTGGAGAATGCCGAATATTGTCTTTGCTTTTCAAGTGGAATGGGTGCTACTGATACCATTATCAAATTACTCAATCCAGGTGATGAAGTTATCGCCACGGATGATCTTTATGGTGGTACGTACAGAATGTTCACGAAGGTTTTTGCTAAATATGGCATTGTGTTTCATTTCGTCGATATGCATGATATGGATGCCGTTAACGCTAAAATCAATGCGCGAACTCGCATGCTTTGGATTGAAACGCCAACCAATCCAATGATGAAAATTATTGATGTGGTGGCATTCACTGATCTTGCTAAGAAGCACAATCTTATTGCAGTAGTGGACAACACTTTTGCTTCTCCCTATCTGCAGAATCCATTGGATCTTGGTGCTGATATCGTGATGCACAGCGCCACAAAATATCTCGGAGGGCATAGCGACGTGGTGATGGGTGCGCTCATGACAAATAGCAAAGTATATTATGATGAACTTGCTTTCATCACCAATTCTTGTGGACCAGTTCCCGGTCCACAGGATTCATTTCTTGTGTTGCGTGGATTGAAGACATTGCATCTTCGAATGAAAGCTCACTGCGAAAATGGAAAAGCCGTCGCTGAATTTTTACATCTGCATCCTAAAGTGAGCAAGGTGTACTGGCCAGGATTCAGCGATCATCCGAATCACGAAATTGCGAAAAAACAAATGCGAGATTTCGGTGGTATGATTTCTTTTACTTTGAAAAGTGATTCATTTGAAGACGCTTCTAAACTCGCTCAATCGTTAAAAGTATTTTCCCTTGCGGAATCACTTGGAGGTGTTGAATCATTGGTGGGTCATCCGGCTTCTATGACTCATGCTTCCATTCCTCGCGAGGATAGAATCAAAACCGGATTGGTAGATTCGCTTTTGAGATTGAGCGTTGGTGTTGAAGATGTCATTGATATTATTGATGATCTTCGACAAGGGTTGGACAAAATTTGATATTGTTAATGCCGAAGGAGAAATTGGAAAAATTACAACAAAAGAATCTTGCGATTATTGGCGCTGGACTTGTCGGAAGTCTCTGGGCAGTCTATCTTGCCAAGAGAGGATATAATGTCAAAGTATTCGACAGAAGACCGGATATTAGAGAACAAAAAGTTGTTCAGGGTAAGAGTATCAATCTTGCGCTGAGCGATCGCGGATGGCGCGGCCTGGAAGGTGCCGGCGTGGCAGAGGAAATCAAAAAGGTCGCGCTTCCAATGACCGGAAGATTGATGCACGCTATTGATGGTGCGCTGACTTATCAGCCCTATGGCAAAGATGGACAAGCGATCTACAGTGTATCCCGTGGTTTGCTCAATCAATCACTTTTGAAATGTGCCGATCAGAATCCACATGTAGAATTGGTATTTAATCATCGTTGTCTCGATATAGACATTGAAAATAACATTGTGCATTTTCATGATGAGGAAACAGGCCGGGATCATATCGAAAAATTTGATCACATATTTGGCACTGATGGAGCGTTCAGTGCTGTGCGAGCCAGGTTGACGAAACTCGATCGACATGATTATGCCCAGGAGTATCTCAAACATGGATACAAGGAATTAGAGATACCGGCCAATCCTGACGGAACTCACCAATTGAGAAACGATTGTTTGCACATATGGCCGCGCGGAGAATTCATGATGATCGCTTTGCCCAATGTAGATGGCAGTTTTACTTGTACTTTGTTTATTGCCTTCGAAGGAAAAGATGCATTGGAGCATTTACAGAATGAACAATCTGTGTTGGATTTTTTCGCTGTAAACTTTCCAGATGCTCTTCCAATGATGCCAGAATTGACGGATGATTTTTTCGCGAATCCCGATGCAAGTCTTGTGATGACCACGTGCTATCCATGGCATCATGAAGATAAAGTGTGCTTGCTTGGTGATGCTGCACATGCCATCGTTCCTTTCTATGGACAAGGCATGAATGCTGGCTTTGAAGATTGCACTGTGTTGAATCAATTGATGGACAAACACAGCGATGATTTTGAGAAGGTTTTCGCCGCATTTTCTCGCGAAAGAAAACCTGCCGGTGATGCTATTCGCGAATTGGCTTTGCGCAACTACATCGAAATGCGCGACAAGACTGCCGATGAAGATTTTCTTTTACAAAAGCGTATTGAAGCAAGATTTTCTGCGAAGCATCCCGATAAATGGATTCCACTTTATTCTCAGGTTACTTTCACTCACATACCATATCACCAAGCATTGAGAAGTGGCGACCAGCAACAACTGATCATGAACATTGTGATGTCGAGACCTGATATTGAAACAGAATGGGATTCAGATGTTGTCGAGGAACTGATGCTTTCCCTTTTGTGATTCACATCCAATCGTTCGTTACTCAATAAATGCAGTGAGTTGTCGTTGCTTACTTTCCATACTTTCATAGCATGAAACATTGTGTGCTTTTTCTATTCACGATTTTTTCGCTATTGGCTTCCGCACAACGCGGCAGACAATTGAATCCGCTGTATATTGAAGGTACTGCTTACAAAAGTTCGGGTTGGTTTATTGGCCCGGGAATCACTTACATGTTACCACTCGACAGGCATGAGTCATTGACCATGTTCAAGGATGCCGGTGACGGACAAGACACGTTATACAGTGGTGATTTTAGTCGTGCCGGAAAAATTGGTTTATACCTCGAAGCGGGCAGACATAAGTTTCTCCATAGCGATGGATTGATTAATCACATAGATTACGGAATTCATTTCAAAATGCTAAGAGGTAGAGAGAATTTTTCAGGCCTCAGCAATACTGGAGTTGGAATGGTGCCGGTCGAAAGCAATTCCAAATTTTCTGACAGCTTTGTAGGCGCATTTTTCAATGCGAGCAATATCACGCAATTAGCCGATCGCTTCTGGATTCAAAACTCAATGGGTGCCAATGTCGATTTTCGTGTAATCACCCGTCATGTGGGCGGTCAGCCATATGGTGCTGAATGGATGTATCCTTCAACGTTGCTTGGACAACTGCATTATAAACTTGGATTCGGATGGAAACCGGAACCGGGGATTTTTATCATCCCTTCGATTGAAACTCCAATACTCAATGTTTACCCGTGGGACGATGGACGTTCTACGTTGCAATATTTTGTAGGTAGAGATCGTCCACTCATTCTTACTCTGAGAATTCAATGGCTGAGTAAAGAGGATCAAAGAACCTGTGAAGGGCAGCCGGGAAAAAATCCAAAGGTGGACAAAGACAAACCGGGAAAGCACGAGAATAGCAGTCTGTGGGGACCTGAGGGGAAGAAAATGAAGCGCAGTAAAAGAAAGTAATTCCGCCTTTTTCGTTGTTCTTATTTTTTCTCCTGACACAATTCTACTAACACGGAATTGCTGCTTTTCGGGTGCATAAATGCAATGAGCTTGTTATCCGCTCCATCCTTCGGTTCTTCATGAATCATCGCATAGCCTAAAGTTTTGAGACGATTGATTTCGCTATGAATGTCACTTACATCAAATGCGATGTGATGTATACCCTCTTTATTTTTCTCCAAAAATCTGGCAATGGCACTTTCCGGCGATGTCGCTTGCAACAACTCAATTTTTGTTTCACCTATTCTAAAGAAAGAGGTAATCACATGTTCACTTGGCACGACTTCGCTTTTATAGGGTGAAACGCCAAGTATGTCTTCAAAGATTTGATTGGACGCTTTGATGTCTTTAACCGCTATTCCAATGTGTTCAATCTTATTCATTTGATCCGCGAATTTGGTGTAATAAAAAACCCCGCAGGCAAACCTACGGGGTTTTTAATATTTGTTCGATGCTTATTTCTTTTCAACGATGACACCACCTTTGGAGTCATAGCTCACATAGTATTTTCCTTTGTAAAATTTCGAAGTGTCAACGCTTGACGCTCTTCCGGTCTTTACCAAAGCGCCGTATTCAGAGTAAATTTCGAAATCAGTTTCAGCTGAAAAACCTAAAACGTTTGAAATCTTAGCACTTGTAATTGTCACAACCGGTGTACGACTTTCAACTTTCAATTCCTGCGAAGTGCGCTGCCCTTTGAAATCCAACTGATAAATCCTGAATGTGTTTAGACCGCTGTGAAGATTCGCTTGAAAAGTGTATTTGCTCTCCGATGGATTACCAAGTCCCATTACTTCACCAACTTTCACCCATCGGTTCCAGCGAAACTGTTCGATGATATACGAAATAGCTGAAGTTTCCTTATTTGTAGTCCATGTCATCAGGCCATCAGGTGTGATATTCATGGAGCTTACTTCGTAGGTGCTGTTCGGATAGATAACCTCTGGATTGATCACTTTTACTTCGCAATTTTCTTTGCAACGTAAAACTATTTCAACAGGGTCGCCTTGTTTTAAGGCCCAAACTTTCAAATCCACAGCGAAGGCAGGTGAGTTCACCTCATCGCTAGTAATTTGACCATTTACCAAAACTTCGAATATGCAAAATCCGATTCCACTGTTGGTCAAAGGATTCTTTACATAAAGATCTTTTCCCTGGTAAATGCCGCTGATGACAATAACTTCTGCGTTACTGGCGATGGTGCAAAGGACCAGTGATATTGATAGTATTAGGGTTCTCATTCAATGATTTTTTTTGGAGTAGGGCAAGAATAAAGGATGAACGAAATTAGTCAAATTTTTAAACTTTCTCTCTTACCGATGTGATAGCATGTCTCATTCTTTTCACGCTTTCGATGGAAAACTCGCCTTCTTCACTTGTTTTGAAAATGTAAGGCTTACCATCTACATCGCTAAAGCTGCGAAAGTTGTAGTCATAAGTCGTGCCATCAGGAAGCACTCGTTGAACCAATAGCGAGTTTTGCGTTTCTTCCATCACTTTGTTCGTGAACAGCATGTCCTCGTTCATCAAAGTCTTGAAATTGTTCATGTCTGTTTTTTCTTGTGATGCAACTATCCAGAATTGCTCTCCAAGTTGAATATGGAGATCACCTGTGGATTGATTGACCACGATTCGAGTAGTGTTGGAAATCATCAGATCCTTCGGTAGGATAATCTGAAAGTTGTAACCACCTTCGTTCACAACGAACAAGGAGTCATTTGGTTGTAAAGCCACTTCAGGCTGGGTTTCTGCCTGTTGATTGCTGTTGTTACAGGATTGAAGCAAAGCAATGGTGCACAATATGGCCGAACACAATATCAGTTTTTTCATTTCTAGAGAATTTTGAATTTATCATGCCTCTTTACGGGAGCTTTGGAAATTATGTTGCGTTCTTTAGTTGCAATCTCAAAAGATTTAACGTGAAAGTCCTTTGCTGCTCATTTCTAGAAAACGAGATGCTTTTATCTGAGGGCTTTTGATACAAGAATGGATGAAGTAAACAAAGTCGTAAGTAGAGTTGGAGATTATTCTCTCATCATGTGGTGGGTTCTATCCGCTTAATTCGAGATAGACAAATAAGGCGGATTATAGCTTGTCTGATATAGCAAAAGCGGTGAATTGGCCGGGCCGTTTACAATCGTACCATCCATGATTAGCCATTGTGAATCTGAGCAGGGATCGTCGAGAATGATTCCATCTGAAAGAACATTTACAGCACACTGCTTTTCAACCTCGTAAGTGCTATGTCGCTCAATAGCCACGAATTCTGATTGCGATTTCCGATAAATGATAATTCCGCGTGAACCTCCTGTGATGTAAACCCAACCTGACGGAACTGTTAGCGGGAAAAAACTCGGGAGGCCGGTGTCAATTGTGATATTCACGGGAACATACGGAACTAAAGTATTTCGTCTGTCCCGACAGCCGGAAATAATCAACAGCAACAACAAGATGGATAATGCTCTTTTCATGATGGCTTAAACGTTCTACGAAATTAGATATTCTAAAGAATGCTTTTTGTTGTAATGCCGGGTAAATAATCTTTGAGATAATGCGGTTCGAAATATGCCAGATCTTCAAAGTTCGATGCATTGAATTTCTTTTCCCCAAGCGATACCATCATGGACGCACTCGGCACAATGCTCAAAATACTGTGTCCTTCGGAAATGAACCCGCGACATTTTTCTGCACCGTCGCCAATGAACAACACCGACTTATTTTTTAAATCAATGAAAAAGTTTTCGTCGATAATTTCTGCGCTATCAGCCTTGATTTTTTTTCCTTCCTTTGAATAGTGAGCACAATAGACTTCCATTCTTCGCGCATCAATCATGGGAATTATATGATCTGGACAATTGGGACTTTCGGAAGCGAAATCGGCGAGCATTGCTGTTGTCGAAATGGCGATCAAAGGAATTTCCAATGCAAAGCATAATCCTTTGGAACTTGCCACGCCAATGCGCAAACCGGTATAAGAACCAGGTCCTTCGCTCACAGCTATCGCTTGCAATTGTTTAGCACTCATGTCCGTCTCTTGCAATAAATCTTCGATGAACGGATGTAAACTTTCCGCATGCACATATTGTTGTGATGCGTATTCTTTCAATTTGATCAATTGCCCATCTCGCGCTATTGCCACCGAACAATTTGTCGATGATGTTTCTATGAGAAGTAACAAACCCATCTTTATTTGGCGCTGCTTTCGTCCTTCTCCATGAAACTTTTTTTCTTCACTTTATCACCCGGCTTCAATTTCGTTGCAACCTGTTCGTAAGGACCTGTAATTACCAGTTCACCTTCTTGGATGCCGGATTTAATCTGGATGAATTTATCGTCCTGAATGCCTGTTTCTACAACACGAATTTCCGCTTTTCCAGCTGTCTCGTTGAATATGAAAACAACTTCAAATGGCTTGTCTCGCTCACTTTTTTCGCCCAGTTCACCTTTATCTTTTTTCATCCGAAATTTCTCAGCGCCGGTCATTGATGTCGTGTCTTCTCTTGATCCAACACCTTTGATGGGAATGGATAATACGTTTTCAACACGATTGGTAATCACATCTACTGTTGCACTCATACCCGGTTTGAATGGTGAATCACTTGCCGACTTTCCTTCAATTAGCTTTTGATATGATTCTGGAAGAATTCTAATTTTTACAGAGAAATTGGTTACCTGATCCATGCTCAATCCTGCTGTCAGCGCGTTCAACGCTGTATTGCCAATTTCAGTCACGACACCTCTGAATTTTTCATCGCGGTATGCATCTACTTCTACGTTCGTAGTATCGCCGATACTTACGCGAACAATGTCGCTCTCGTTTACTTCAACGTTTACTTCCATGAAATCAAGTGCAGAAATATTCATGATGACGTCGCCGCTCATCATGCTATTTCCCAAAACGGTTTCACCCATTTCTTTGTTCAGTGCAGTCACAGTACCTGACATTGGCGAGCGAATTGTTGTTCTCTTCAAATTATCCGCGGCTTCATTCACGCTTGCCTGCGCGCTTTGAATAGCGAATTCTGCACTGATGATACTTTCCTTGCCTGCCATCACTTCGGCTTTTGAAGTTTCCCATGTGCTGGTAACAGTTTCAAGTTCAGATTTCGAAATGGCTCCGTCTTCAAAAAGTTTTTTCTGTCGTTGAAAATTGAGATCGGTGGCCTTGAATTGCGCTTCGGCCTGCGCAAGACGCGCACGAGCACTGCTGAGATTGCTTTTCGCACTATTCATGGCAGCTTCAGATCGGTTGAACGCGGAGGTGTACAAATCAGGATTGATGCGAACTAGCAATTGTCCTTTCTCCACCATATCGCCCTCTTTCACGGGGAGTTCAACGATTTGTCCTGATACTTCAGATTGAATTTTCACTTCTGTTTCAGGTTGAATTTTTCCACTAGCAGAAACGGTCTCGATAATATTTCTTAGGCTACTTTTTTCAGAAGTTACTTCGATGTCATTGCTTTTCCCACCAAAGGCTACGGCGAGAATTACGATCACCACAAGAATGGAAACAAACCAGATAATTCTTTTTTTATTCTTACTCATTATTTCAGGCTGATGGTTTTGCCTTGATAGAATTCAAGGATCTTTAATTTAAAAATGAAATCGTATTTGCTTCGCGTTACAGTCGCGCGCGCATTTTCAAGTCGTGTTCTTGAGTCGGCGTATTCTGTGATATTGCTCAGTCCTTGCTCGTATCTCAGCTCGGCCCATTCAAATGCTTTTTCATTACTGGTGACACTCGCTTTATTTGCGTAGTAATTCGATAGTGATGCTTTGGCGTCATTGTATGCTCTGTATACGTTTTGTTCAATGGTAGTTTTCGCTTGTTCAAATTGGAGCTCCGCGTTGATAAATGAAATTTCGGCTTGCTTGGAACTACTTCTGGTGGCAAACCCATTGAAGAGAGGAATATTCAAAGTGAAAAAAAGCGATCTGTTGACATTGTCTTTCAACTGATTGTTGAATGGTTTTGTTTTAAAATCCTCGTTGCCATAAATAAGTTGAGGCAGCGACAAAACATATTCACCTGAACCGAGAACAGTACCAATAGGCAAACTCATGGTATCCGGATTTCCCGTAACGACTTTGGCTGCACCCGAGTAACCTGTTCCATAGGAAAAGTTTGCATTCAGGCTTGGATAGTATCCGGCATTGGCGATTTTTTTTCCGAGATCTGCGCTTAATACATTGAGAGCTGCGCTCTTTATCTCAGGAAAATTATTCAAAGCTGCTTGCACTATCACATCCGGATTTGAAATAAGAATCAATTGCTCTATTTCTTCCATATCCGGATCAATTATCTGGAATTCATCGATCTTTTTGAGATCAAGTTGCAATAATTGCATCAGTGTCAATTTCGACATTTCGTAACTGTTGGAAGTGCTTACAACATTCGCATTGTCGGTGGACTCTTGCGCCGAAATTTCGTTGAGATTCCCTTGCGACATCTGGCCGGCATTCACAAGTTTCTCCATGCGTTTTACCTGTCGCTCTGTTGCGTCATGCGTGCGTCTGGCAATGTCTGCAAATTCTTTGTTGACCAATACGTTGAGGTAGGCAGATGCCACGTTGAGCGCGATATCATTGCGCATTTTCTGATAATTCAATTCGCTGATATCGGTGTTAATAGACGCTTGTTTCATCGTATTCACCTGGCGCATTCCACCAAATAAATTGATGCTCGATGCAATACCTAGGTTGTTACTTTGAATTCGAGCCGTCGCAAATTGATTGGTGAACTGGTCGATTCGTTGTCCCCAATTGTATCCATGGGAAGCCTGTCCGTTCAGGGTGGGAAGAAAATTACCCATGGCCATCGTCTCGTTTATTTCAGCAAGCCTGATATTCTGTTCGCTAATCCGAACGGACAAATTATTTCGATACGCGTGATTGACGCAACTGTCCAGCGTCCATATCTGCGCTAATAATGTTGCCGGCATACAAAAAGCCGCCAACCAAAGAAACCTCGCCATGTAAGTCGGGAATAGATTCATCAAACAAACTTAGCATCTATGAGTTATGCATTTATTGGTATTTGTTCAATGGCTTCTTGTCAGTACAAATGGAAAGATCGAACAGGAATCGGTATTTGAGTTGACCTCGAATGAATCAGTATTTGAATTGGATAAGAGCAAATAAAGCTGGGCACGAAAAAAAGCTACCCACCAGGAATAGCTTCAAGCTTTTTGTGATCGAATTTTCTAGAAATCCGTCACTTCAATTTCAATACGACGGTTAGAACCAACTTGCCATTCAGTTTGAGGATCGGGATAAATCATTTGCTTATTTCCCATGCCTCGAGAAGTGAGTCGCATTTTATCTATACCATGCTGAATAAGATAATCCACTACGGCCTGTGATCTTTTTTCGGAAGCTTTTCTGTAGAAAGCATCGCTTTTGGTATCCTCGTTCAATGGACCATTTACGTGTCCTATAACACAAATTGAAACGGACGGGTTGACAGTCAGAAACTCCATTAATTCTTCAAGTGCCGGAACTGATTTGTGATAAATCTGAGTTTCATCACCAAGGAAAGTGATGTCTTCTATACTGCTCTTAACTCCAATTGCTAATGGCTTTAATTCAATGCGCTCGAGATGAACGGCTGTTTCTGCCGGCCAGAATTTGTGGGCGAAATACATATAGCCTTGTTTTACTACAGAGACGGTGTAAATTCTATATTTCTTAAGTTGTAAAGTGGAATCTGAAAGGTCTTTGAAAACGACTGTCTTGCGGGGATTGAGGCCTTTGACCATCACATCCGCTTCCATCGGTTTCTTGGTCTTGTAATCGATAACTGTGAGCAACATTTTCTGCTCAACGTCGGCTGTATTTGTAGAATCTAATTTTTCTTCGGTTGTGAATTGAGCAGAAACATCCGACGATAGCAAGAAGAAAAACGAAATACCTATTGCACCAAAAAAATTTCTCATTGAATATATCTCAAAATATGGTTAGTCCATTGTGCGTTTTTCAAAAACCAGTCCAAACTCCGATAAGTGCAAATCAGGCTTTGATGGGTTTGAAAAAGCGAATAATATTTTGCTTGAAAAAAAGGCCGGCTATCGTCGCCAAAATGAGGTAAGGAACCATCATCAGGTAAATAATCCCTGAATTCAGTCCTTGTCCTATTCCTTTGTTGACGTGCTCAGTAGCGCTTTCAGCGGTTGCCTTGCACATGGCGCATTGAGCACCAGAGTCTATTCCCAGGAATACAAAAAGCAACAACAAAACCAATAGCGGTAGCATTTTTTTCACAATCGCAAATATAACAGGATTCAGACTGAATAAAAAGGACTTATCATCATATAAACGACAACTCCTGAAACGGCCACATAGAACCAAATTGGCCAAGTGATACGCGCCAGTTTTTTATGGCGGGGGAATTCGGAAATCAATGCGCGATATGCCGTGAAAAGTATGAACGGAAGAATGATGGCCGCTAAAATGATGTGTGTGATAAGGATCACAAAATAGACTGCGCGATAAGGTGCGTCTTTTGGATAAGAAGTTTCGCCGGCAAGCACATGGTGAGCGATGTAAGAAATCAGAAAAAAAATAGATAGAAGAATCGCTGCAGACATCAATTTTTTGTGGAGCAAATAATTTTTCATCTTGACTGCGATCAACGCGAGAACAAGCAGGGCCGCCACAGTTGCATTAATAGTAGCATTGATCGAAGCGAAAATGTGAATATCGAAACCAAGGTCTACATCGACATGCACGTACTTTAGTGATACTACTGCGATAAATACCACGAAGGAGACAACCAGGATGTTCGTCTTCGCCAGTTTGTCGTTTTTTCTTATACTAGGTTTCAACATGGTTTTATTCTTTGACTAGCTTCTTTATGTCCGAAAAAAGTTGATCGACACTTTTTGTTGATGTGCCGTCATAGTATCCGCGGATATGCATCTGGCGATCGATCAACGATATTTTATCAGTGTGAAAAATTCCACCTTCAGCGGTGTCAGAGGGAAAAGCTGAGAGCATAAATCCTGATTCTGCCAATTCATAGATGTCAGAAGATTTTCCCGTAAGGAAGTTCCAAGTGGTAAAATCGGCGGCAATTCCTTCACCGTAGGTTTTCAAAATTTCCGGAGTGTCATGCTCTGGTTTTACACTGAAAGAAAGAAACATGATGTCTTTTTCCATGTTTTCTTTTTTGATTAAATTCTGTAAACGTGCCATTTGCGCACTCATGACAGGACAAATGGTTGGGCATTCTGTAAAGAAAAAATCGGTGACAAAAATCTTGTTTTGATAATCCCGATGAGAAATTTCTTTGTTGTCCTGATTGATAAAACTGAATTTAGGGATGGTGTATTGAATCGTATCTGCTACTTGAGAACCATTGGCCAAGCGTGTCAACTGAATATCAGGTTCTCCGAAATAGGGCAAAGAAGCGCTCTCGGACGAAGCATTTTCTGCATTGCCATCATCTTTGATTGACGAACCTTTTTCCTTACATCCAAGACCAAGCAGCATCACAAAAGCGATGAAACTACTTGCCTTTTTCCAACTCTTTGCGTTCATTGTAATGCTTGATATCTATTTCTTTTTTGAGAAGTGCAATGTCTTGTATCACACCCGGAATACTGTCCCCGGCTCCTCCGACGAAGTGATATTCAGTATTGCCGTATACACCTCTAATGTGTCCATCGGCATCCACTAATTTAAACATAGCGTCGGATTTAATATCGTTGATGAGAAAACCATTGCGAATGAAACTTTGCATTGCATCTTGATTACCGGAAAGAAATTCCCACTTGCCGGGTGTCTTGTTGTATCTGGTGATTTGATTTACATAAGCCTGTCGAACAGGTTCTGTATCATGCTCGCAATCGGTCGAGAAAACTACGATGCGGATATCGGGTTCGTTTCGGTACTTGAAATTCACATTGAGCAGGCGCTCAGTAATCTTCGAAATATGCTCATTCCCCAGGTTGTAAAATGCAGCAAGCCATACTTTTCCTTTCAGTGAATCATCCGTGATGATTACTCCGTTTTCATTTGAAAAAGCGAATGGCGGAATGATGTAGTCACTGGTTTTTCCTCCAGAAGGAACATCGGGACCATAATATGGCAACGTGCCAAAACTGTGTTTGCTGAAGACTCCGAAAAACAAAAGCAATGCGAGGGGAAATAAAAAAAGTATACCGCCTAAGCCGATATACTTTTTCCATTTATTCGTTTTCGACATTCTCGCTTAACGGAACGTGTTGTTCAATTCCTGAACAGAAAGTCCTTCATAAATACCAATGAAGATCAAGTAGAGAATGAACAAAGCGTAGGGTAAGAGAATCACGTACTTCAGGTTTTTTCTTTCTTCACCAAGGTGCATGAAGATCAAAACGATGTAGGCTGCTTTCACCAAAGTGAGCAAGATGAATGTCAACTTTATTGCTTCCCATGTGAATGTTGCGTTTCTTTTGAAATACACGCCCATGAAAATTTCAACGATAGTAATCACCGTAAGAATGACGGTAACCATATACAGTTTTTTGCGGATTACTTTTCCTTCTTCTTCACTATGACGTGCATCCGTAGAATATTTATCGTTGACTATTAGATCATCTCTTTCCAACATATTGATCAGTTTTTTGTATTGTAAATTCCTTTTGTCTTTAAAAAAAACCCTGTTTAAACCAGGTAGTAGAAGGTGAATACGAATACCCACACAAGATCTACAAAGTGCCAGAACAATCCGACTTTTTCCACCATTTCGTAATGACCTCTTCTTTCAAACACTCCACGGTATGCCATGAGGAAAACAATCAAATTTATGATTACTCCTTGCAATACGTGAAATCCGTGGAAGCCCGTTATGAAAAAGAAGAAATTCGCGTACTGTTGTTGAATAGCGTACTCGTTTTTCTGCATGTTTGCACCAAACACAATCGAGTTGGCCGACATATTATCCATTAGTTTTTGGGCCTCCGCGCCGGTTACATGAATCTTTCGAAGGTCTTTTCCATTAACGTGTTCTAAGGTGTATTTGTTGAGGACCAAATCGAGATCGAATACCTGAGGTGCAACTTCGGCATGAGCTTCGTGACCTGCATGAGCATCGCCAGTTGCATGCGCATCAGCGTGACTGTGGTCGTGACCATGCTCATCATGTGCTGAAGTAATAATGAGTTTGCCGTTGTGTACGTCGATTTTGTCACCGTGATCTAACGCATGTTCGTATGCATGTCCGAGATCAGATGTCATATGCACCCATGTTCCTCCCTTGAGATTCATTGTAATAGGAGCGCCATGATCGTCTGTCGCATTCACGCTAATTGGAGCAGAAATTTGAAATCCGCCGCCACTTCCATGAATAAAGTGTGACCACTCCCAAGCCTGTGAACTCAAGAAGAAAAGTCCACCAAGAACTGTATAGCCCATCCACTTGATAACTCCGCGCTGGTCCATTCTGTGTCCGGCTTCAACAGCCAATACCATAGTTACGGAAGAAATGATGAGGATAAAGGTCATCAATGCCACATAGATGAGAGGATAGCTTCCGTGCAAACCGGGAAGCGATTCGAAAACTTGCTCACCAACCGGCCAAGCATCAGAAGATCCGTGACGAATGACACCATATGCTGTGAGCAATCCGCCGAATGTCAATGCATCCGAAACGAGGAAATACCACATCATCATTTTGCCATAGCTGATACCGAATGGCGATCGGCCACCACCCCATAATTGTTCTTTGCTTATTGCTTCTACGTGTCCTGACATATGGTCTTGAAATTTGGCGGCAAGTTTAGTAATGATTCACGCTCCTTCATGCCTTCCAAGTAAAAAAAATGAAAGGATGTACAAGTTGATTTGTGTATAAACAGCTGATTTCAGTGATCTACATTTTCTAATCCGCTAGTTTGTAGGCTTTCTAAATAAAATCAGGAATGTCAGACGATTTTTTACTGAAGAAAGATTTTCCGGTAGCGGAAATCTTTGGGTATGAGCTGATTTTAAAAAATGAAGAATAAAAAGACGAAGAGATAGAGCCAAAGGATACCCAGAAAGTGCCAGTACATTCCATTGATGGAAATGCTCAAAGTGTTGTCCTTGTTGATGATTCCTTTGGAAATGCGAATTGCATTGATAAGCAAATACATCAATCCAAAGAACAGGTGAAAAATGTGTACGTAAATTAACACGCTCAGCATAGCACCAAATGCATTGAAGGTTGTCATAATCGTATTGGTGACAGGCTTCGAAGGATCACTTGGCTTATAGTACTCACCGTTTTCTAAAACGAGCTTTTCGTTGTTCATCTCCAGCCAATAGTCTGTTCCGTATGTTCCCTGTAATTTGGAAAATGTATTCCAACGATAAGCCTGCATACCCTGTTCATTTTGAGTAACCGTGAATCCGAGACCACGATTAGACATTTTTGACCAAGCAGCATTCTGAGAAACGGCAAAACCAATTCCAAGAATGAGTGTCGTCACCTGAAGTATTAATCCGAGTCGTTGTTTACCCTGTTTGAGTGCGCGCAAAGTCATGATGAGTGTGAGACTCGATAAAACAATGAGCACGTTGCTGATGATCAACTCCGGAGCGGGTGTTATGTGAAGCCAGATCAGTTTTCCATAGAGAACGATTATGGCGCTGGTGATTCCTGCGAATAGCATCACCACTGCGAAAATGATAAACCACATCATCATTTTTCTTGTGCGCACTTTAATCTCAGGATCCAATCCTTTGAAGACATCCAGTTTATTACTCTTCAATACCGTTTCGCCGTTTGCCGTTTCCATCTTCTTGTGCTTTCTAGTGAATTAATGCGTTGCAAATTTTGTCATATAATTTCTTCAACGCTCTTTTTATTTCCAAATCTTTAAAGTGTGCCTCATTTTCTCCAGCTTTTTTCCATTGCAAATAGGAATGTCAAAGTGGTCAGTACAAAAGGCCATTTGCACCGTCAGGCGCGTTATTCCTTCGCTGTCGCATCTTACACTACTGTTTTTCAATTGCAAAATATGCCGAGTGAATTTTTTGATTCGGTGCTTATGAATGGCTCGTCTCGCTACTCCTCCATGTGAATCTTCATAAGCGACTTTGTACCAGTTTCCTTGCTTGGGAGTGATCATGATTTTTCGCCACATAGGCTGACTTATCTGTAAATCCTGAAAAGCAATAAATAAGGTATCAACAGATTTGTAGTCTTTTTGTTCGCAGGTTTTTGTTCGCGCTGATATTGAGTCTGATTGTGCGTGAAGTGTTGTGATACTGATCAGCCAGACACAAAGAGCGAGGAAAAATTCTGCTAGTCTCATTAGATGATTCAAAGCTTGTCGAGCACATAAAAAAGCTGAACAATTGGCAAGTAGAAAAACGACATGAACATCACCCTGCGTGCATCTTTTATTTCGCAGGATCGATAGAGTTTTACGGCATACCATGACATGATAGCACCGCAAACAACTGCGACAAGCGCTGCGTAGTTTCCAATCATCGGGTGATCGAAGGGCAATGCCCAAGGCAGAATGCTCACTGGAATCAGAAACAAAGCATATAGTAAAATTTGATAAGCGCTCTTTTTTGTTCGGCCCTCGTTGAACGGCAACATCTTGTAGCCACCACGTAAATAATCATCATGTGCTACCCAAGCAATTGCCCAGAAATGAGGGAACTGCCACATGAACTGCATCGCGAACAGCAATCCGGCTTCAAGTCCGTATGTATTGGTTGCCGCAACATAACCGAGCATTGGTGGAATTGCGCCGGGAAATGCGCCTACAAAAACAGATAAATTTGTAATACGTTTGAGTGGCGTGTAAACAAATACGTAAAGAAAGAAGGCGAGTAAGCCGAGCACGCCACTTGCAGTATTGATGAATATCCACAGAATGGAAACGCCTGAAATTCCAGCGATGAGCGAAATGATCATGCCCTCGCGAACGTGCATTTTTCCGGTGGGAATTGGCCTGTTCTGCGTGCGATGCATGAGCTTATCGAATTCGCGCTCGAGCACTTGATTCATGCCGTTGCTGCCACCGGTGAGCAGTATTCCACCAAAACCAAGTGCCAAAAGTCGAGGCCAATTCGGATCGCTCGTTCCCATGAAATATCCCAGAACAGCAGAAACGACAACCAAAAGCGTGAGGCGCAGTTTGAACAAAGCCGCTACATCATCAACCCATGTTGTGGTTTTTGTTTCTGTAGTAGATATGCTGGTTGATTCTTCCATTGAAAATTGGCGTGCAAATTTAACCTCCCGCAACATTTCTCTTGTCGTAGTCGCGTAATAGCCGGAATGACATTGGCTGAATGGCCAGTGTCAACTAATGGAGGAAGTAAAATTTTTCATTCTACCTCTTATATAAAAATCTAGAAATCATTTGCAGGAGACAACATTCCGGTAGCTCGAATTCCTACAAGAAAAAAATTGTCGAGCGACCGTCCAAATTCATTCGACTCATATCGAATAGAATGATTGAGAAAAACTTCGAGACTTTCATTTTCAAGGATCGACTTGGAAACAGTAAACGAATGAAACAAGAATGTGCTTCTGGTTCCTTGCAACAATTTATGGCCGTATTGTCCGCCATATGGATCCTTATAAGACCGAAGAATATTTCCTCCGTGATTTTCAGCTATCCGGTCGCCATCTTCATCGCGATCACGTCCATAAGCTGCCCATGTAAACTGTTCAATGAATTTCCATTTACCCTTATCAAAGCGCACAAAGTTCACCCATTCAATAAAATTGACGCCCATGGGATGAGCCAGTGATTGGTTGGTAGCCGTCCATGACTGTATAGGACTACCATGTGTGTATGTAAATGGTCGAACCACGTTGATTTCACTCTGAAGACTCAAACCCTGAGTCAAAATATCGAACGCCTTTAAACCAAATTGTCCTCCGAATTTGTTGGCCCACCATTTTTTGTTTCCGTTGAATTGTGCAAGATTGAATTCATCCAATACGAACTGACCATAAAACTGCAACTTCGCCAACGGCTTGTAGCGCATGCTGGCAGCTAGTATCACATTGTCAGGTGATCCAACCGAGTATTCAACCGGCCTGTAAAAAATAATCGGATTTAGATAGTTAATATCAAGTGTACGCCGGTTGTTGGAATCTCTGTCCTGCCATACAACCATTTCATAAATGGCGAAATTGAATTTTTTTCCTGCGTTGAAACTCAATGCATGCAGTGCTGCGTATTTGGTCCGAGCGTCCTTATACAATTGACCTGCACTTATGTCGCGCAACTGCGTCCAAAGATTCGTGTACTTCAGCTTCCAGATTTTTGTGGTGATGCGTGCATAGGGATACGAAGTAGCATTGTCACTCAATATCAACGAGCGATATCCATCACCCCAGAAGTGTTTTCCTTTTCCAACTTCAAAATGGAAATGCCTGCCATTGCTGTATGAAAGATGTCCATAAGTGTAATGCGCGTGGTAAAGACCGTCGCCATCATTGACAGCATAGCCCATTCCGGGAATGATATGAAGTGAATCTGCCAATTGTGTGAGATAGTTTGGCATGAGTCCACCACCAATACTATAGCCGGCAGCAGCATGCCAGTTTTTGTTTTGATCCCACGATATCTGCAACCCGAGATTACCGGTGCCGAGCGCTTTTTGTTTTCCCGCTAATTGATAACCACCTCCTAAATTTCCGGTAAAACCTACTGACAGCGTTTGTTGTGTATCCGTTGCAGAACTATCGCTGAGTGCAAAGAATTCTTTTTCGAGTCCGTATGCTGCGGGCTGAATATTGGGATGCTCGTCAACAGTTTTGTGATTGAGCTGTTTCTGAAGTGGCGAAAGAATTTCTCTGTTAAAACCGGTTGCAGGTTGTTGTGCGAGCGTTTGAAATGCAGCGCAACACAACACAACTAAGAGGAGCGAGTTTGTGTAAAAATGAGAAAAAGTCACTTTGAATGCCTTCAAACTTGTTGGATTTAACGGCCGCAATTTAGGATGTGGGTGAGGTTCAATGATGAATCATGATCCTTCAAGATTGAACATGGGCAGAAAAATAATGATACACATGGAGAGGTTTTCCCGATTCCGATATTGAAAATAAAGCGATGCATGCCTATTGAACTATTTAATGACGTCAGTAATTTGCGCACGGTATGCAGAAAGTAGTAATTGATCTTGAAGAAGAAAAACTGGAAATCTTAAGGAGATATCGCGCATTACTGCGCGTATGTCATCGCTCGAAAACCCGCGCAGACAAGGCGCGTATCCGAAAGGCTTTTGAAGTTGCCGCTGAAGCACACAAAGACATGCGCCGCAAAAGTGGCGAGCCTTATATCTATCACCCTATAGCTGTAGCTAAAATTGCTGCTGAAGAAATTGGACTTGATACGACAAGTATTGTTTGTGCATTGCTTCACGATACAGTTGAAGACACGGAAATAACACTCGACGACATTCAAAATTTGTTCGGAAAAAAGGAAAGAGTGATCATCGATGGTCTTACGAAAATTTCCGGATTTAGCAGTTATGAGAACACAAGTGATCAAGCGGAGAATTTTCGCAAAATGTTGCTGACTCTGAGCGATGATGTCCGCGTAATTCTTATCAAACTGGCGGATCGTCTTCATAATATGAGGACGCTTGATTACATGAAGCGTGAGAAGCAATTGAAGATTGCCAGTGAGACGCAGTTCATGTATGCACCACTTGCGCATCGTCTCGGACTTTACAACATCAAAACGGAACTTGAGGATCTCTCGCTGAAGTTTAAAGATCCGGAGATATACGAAGACATTGTTAATCGACTGCAGAAAACGCAAGCGGTACGTACTCGGTTTATCAATGCTTTTACTCTGCCAATTCGCAGGGCTTTGGATAAAGTAGGATTGAAGTATGATATAAAATCAAGGACGAAAAGCATCTATTCAATTTGGAATAAAATCGTTAAGAAAGGAGTTCCATTCGAAGAGATTTACGACGTATTTGCTATTCGTGTCATTCTTGCGTCTGAGCCTGAAATGGAGAAGAGCGATTGCTGGCGTGTGTATTCTATCGTCACGGATTTTTACCAACCGAGTCCTGAGCGTTTGCGCGACTGGATCAGTATTCCAAAGAGCAGCGGTTATGAATCACTTCACACTACTGTTATGTCGCCAACAGGAAAATGGGTTGAAGTTCAGATTCGTTCAGAACGAATGGATGAAATGGCGGAGAAGGGTTTTGCAGCGCATTGGAAATACAAAGACGCGCCAGAATCGCCGGAGAATAAGTTGGATAAGTGGTTGACACAAGTGCGCGATGTTCTTGAAAATCCGGAGGACAACGCAATTGATTTTATTGATAATTTCAAGTTGTCTCTTTTCTCAGAAGAGATTTACGTCTTCACTCCGAATGGTGATTTGAAAACACTTCCTGTTGGAGCAACTGCGCTTGATTTTGCATTTCTTATTCACTCTGAAATTGGTTCACATTGCATTGGAGCTAAAGTGAATTTCAAGTTGGTTCCGCTTAGTCACAAGCTACGCAGCGGTGATCAAGTGGAAATTCTCACCTCTAAGAAGCAGCATCCAAAGGAAGATTGGTTAAATATTGTCATCACCGCAAGTGCGCGACATAAAATCCGGGATGCCCTGCGTGAAGAAAAGAAGCAGGTGGCGGATGAAGGAAAAGACATGTTGCGTCGTCGATTCAGCGGATTGAAGGTTGAATTTAACAGTAAGAATATAGATGAATTTGTGAGGCACTTCGAAACGGAGAATGCGACGGAATTGTATTTCAGAATTGCAAAAAGTCGGATTGATTTAACGCGGTTAAAGGGTTTCAATGTTGAAGGAACTAAGATCAGATTTGAGAAAAAATCTGATAGTAAGAAAGAGGTAGAGAAGCACGAACCAGTTGCTAAAGGAGCTGTTACAACTACGGGCAAGAACGAAACGCTGCTCATCGGTGATGAAGCGCAACGCGTCGATTACAAATTAGCGACGTGTTGCAATCCAATTCCGGGTGATGAAGTATTCGGATTTATTACCGTCACGGAAGGCATCAAGATTCATCGAACAAATTGTCCGAATGCGCAGGAGCTCATGAGCAAGTACGCCTACCGTGTAATGAAGGCACGCTGGAGAAATGCCGACACGGTGCAGTTTGAAGTGGGTGTGAGATTTTCGGGAACCGATGACGTGGGTATTGTGCAGAATATCACAAACATCATTTCGACGGATATGAACGTGAATATGCGAGCGATTTCTTTTGAAGCGAACGACGGTATTTTTCAGGGCAAGGTGATTGTTCTCGTTCACGACACGAAACATTTGCATTCACTGATTGACAAACTGAAGGCAGTGGATGGTGTGCTCACAGTGGATAGGATTGAGAGCGAGTTTGAGTAGGGTTACATTTGCAGTATAGATGTCAGCACTGATTCAGGAAAAAGTCAAGGAAATTTTCACGCGATATCTTGAGTTGCACAAGCATCGCAAGACGCCTGAACGCTACGCTATTTTGCGTGAGATTTACGATACGCTGGGACATTTTGACATTGAAGCGCTGTATGTCGGAATGAAGAACAAGAAGTACCGCGTGTCTCGAGCTACGCTGTACAACACAATCGATCTACTCATCGATTGCAGTCTTGTTCGAAAGCATCAATTTGGAAAGAATACCGCGCATTTTGAACGAGCATTTCAGAATCAGCAGCATGATCACATCATTCTAACTGATTCGAACGAAGTGCTCGAATTTTGTGATCCGCGCATCCAGAATATCAAAGCAACCCTGGAAGAAATTTTCAACATCGACATCGAGCACCATTCTCTGCATTTTTATGGAAAGAAGCGCATAGGAAAGGGCTGATCTGTGGCGGCCTGCAGAGCTTTTTTGTATCCTTCACATAGAACTACGTACTTTCGCGCGGTCAATTTTCACACTAACAAATTCGTGCCGTGAACAATAAAGCAGATATACTATTAGGTCTTCAATGGGGTGATGAAGGCAAAGGCAAACTGGTAGATGTGTTGACTCCGAAATACGACATTATTGCGCGTTTTCAAGGTGGTCCCAACGCCGGACATACATTGGAGTTTGAAGGTATCAAACATGTATTGCATACCATACCATCCGGAATTTTTCATCCACATGTCACCAATCTTGTTGGGAATGGAGTAGTGATTGATCCGGTTGTATTTGCGAAAGAAATTCAAGCTCTCGTTGCTATGAATGTTCCGGTGAATAGTCGTATGGTCATTTCGCGCAAAGCACACATTATTATTCCAACACATAGATTACTCGATCGTGCAAGTGAAGCTTCAAAGGGTGAAGCGAAAATTGGATCTACTTTAAAAGGAATTGGTCCAAGCTATATGGACAAAACCGGTCGCAATGGATTACGCGTAGGGGATCTTTTAGATGCAGATTTCAAATCGAAATATGAAACGTTGCGTCAGAAACACTCTTTCTTATTGAAGGGATTTGAATCTTTTTTCAAAGTGGATGAGGCGGAGTTGGCACAAATGGAAGTGGAGTTTTTTAAAGGCGTTGAATCATTGAAATCGCTGACGATCGTTGATAGCGAACACTTCATCAATCAAGCTTTGAAAGAAGGAAAGAAAATACTTGCTGAAGGTGCTCAAGGTTCAATGCTCGACATTGATTTTGGTACTTATCCATTTGTCACTTCTTCTACAACAGTTTCCGCCGGAGCCTGCACAGGGCTTGGTATTGCGCCGAATAAAGTAGGCGAGGTAATAGGAATATTCAAAGCGTATTGCACGCGTGTAGGCAGCGGTCCTTTTCCTACTGAACTCCTGGATGCTACTGGAGAACAGATGCGCAAGACAGGAAACGAATTCGGGTCAACTACAGGTCGTGCGCGTCGTTGCGGATGGATCGATTTGCCGGCCATGAAATATGCTTGTATGGTAAATGGCGTTACACAACTCATCATGATGAAGGCCGATGTATTGGATGATTTTGATGAGATAAGTGTATGCACGGGATATAAAACGGCAGACGGAATTATTTCTTATCTGCCTTATGATATCAATCCTGATAAAGTGCAACCGGTTTATGAAAAACTTTCAGGATGGAAAATGGATTTAACGAAACTGAGAAATCTGAATGAGATTCCTGCCGCTCTCAATCTCTACATAGAGTATCTCGAAGCGAAATTGGAAATTCCAATCACTGTTGTGAGTGTCGGTCCTGACAGAACACAAACTATTATGAGGGAAAAGGCGTTGGCATGATGTTTTGATTCACTACATGTGCTGATGAACAACAAACAATTCACTTTGAAGAATTATTTGAACAGTAATGAAGTATTGCGTCGTGCTTTTGGCGCGTGCGTTTTGCTGTTGTGTGTTTTGATTTCGCAGAATGCTAGTGCACAAAGTGGAAAGAAGAAGGTAAAGTTGATTCATACAGATGAACTGGAGTATGATCGCGACTTGATTGATGCGCAGCGATTACTTGGGAATGTGCATCTCGAATATGAAGGTACTCATTTTTATTGCGACAGTGCTTATTTATACAAGAACGAAGATTTTGATGCGTTCAG
>JAYTOA010000135.1:0-5977 GCA_043748015.1 Flavobacteriales bacterium | reverse complement strand
TTGCCGACGAAGAAATCAGTGAAATCTCCGAAGCATTGAAAAGTCAGGTAGAAAAATCCATGAATGAGATCCATCGTCATCTCGAAGGCAAATTCAGTTACGGCAAATTGAATGCTGTTGCAGCCCATTTGAAATTATCACGGATGTAGGCATTGGACGGGCTTATATTGCGAAAATTTTTTTTCATGCCTATGTTGAGATTGTTCATTGCGCTCGCGTTGATTGGCTTCGCTTCGCACAACACTGACGCCCAAAGACAGGATTCATATGTTCCCCTACAATGTCGAGGCGAAATTCCTGAGGAATTTCGCACGCTGACAGCTACAAAAGTGCAGAAAGCACAAGCCAAGGAAAGATTGAGCGATCGCTCAAGCAAGGACAAGCGAAGCGTAAATGATTTTTTGCTTAGGAATAATTATGTCATCGACGAATTGTTGAACAGCGGCAAAGTATTGTTCGGCGATTCTGTGACCGAATACGTGAATGCGGTTGCAGGAAAATTACTGGTTGACAATTCGGAGTTGCAACAAACGCTTAGGTTTTATGTGGTGAAAAGTACCGAGGTAAATGCTTTCACAACCAATATGGGTATCGTATTCATTACCGTGGGATTGTTAGCGCAAATCGAGAACGAGGCACAACTCGCTTTCGTGCTTGCGCATGAAATTGCGCATTTTGAAAAGGAGCATAGCATCAATTCGCTTCTCGAAACGAAAAAGATCATCAATAAAACAAGGAACGATAGATACAATGGCTACGATGGAAGGATAAAATTGCTAAGTACTTTCTCGAAAGATTTAGAATTTCAAGCGGATGAAATTGGTTTTATGAGATTCACGAAAGCAGGCTACAACAAAAATGCAGCATCCAACATGATGGATGTTTTACAATTTTCATTTACTCCGTTTCTGGATGTTCCTTTCAATCCTGCTTTCCTGGAATTAGATTCCATGAAATTCCCTAAGGAACTTTTACTCGCAGAAGCTACAAAAATCCCTTTAACAACGGATGATAGCGACGATTCAGAAAGTTCGCACCCCAATATTAGAAAAAGAAGGGAAATTCTACAAGAGAAAATTGCAGCCTGCACTTTGAGTGGCGAAAACTATCTCATGCCAAAAACGCAATTTGAAAACATCCGCAGAATTTGCCGCAATGAAATGATTCACCTCGATCTCATTGAAAGAAGATACATGATGGCTTTCTATCATTCGTTTGCACTTTCAACGTTGAACCCTGGAAGTAAATACTATGATGAGTCAATGGCGAAATCACTTTATGGAATTTCCATGTATTGCAGCAATCGGCAACGTCATAAGGTATTATTGAACAGTGAGAAAGTTTATGAGAATCTTCAGACATGCAATCACATTTTCACAAAACTGAACAACAAACAAATCAATCTAATTGCGATTCGTTATTTGATGTCAATCCAAGAAAAGTATCAATCAGTGATGTTGAATTCTATGCTTAGCGACCTGGTGAACACGGGAATAGATAAGCATGAACTCACATTCGAGAATTTTGAATCCGGTTTGAGTCATTGCAGAAATCAATTGCTGAAAGTAGAAAGTAGTAAGAAAAAAATTGCCTTGGACTCGTTGGAGGCGGCGTTTGATTTGAAAATGGCGCAAAAGCAAGGAAGCGTGAATGATAGTGAAGACAGTGATTCAAAATATGCGCGACTTAGAAAGGAAGCGGAAGTAGTAAGGGCTACTGCTCCTGCTGATTCTGTTTATTCCGATGCTGATACCTCAAAACGCTGGAGTAACATGTTTCAATACATGGCGTTCACAGGTATTGACAGATTTGCTTTTAGTGATCGAATAGCGAAATTGTCTGAAGAGAAGAAGGCGAGTGATGCCAAAGATAGAGAATGGAATAATGAAGTGCGCGATCATAGTGGATATTACAAGCGACATGGCTTTGCCTTGGGAATTGACAAAGTCGTTGTGGTAGATCCTTTCTTCTTTATTATAGATGAGCGCAAGGGTTTACAACTAATGGATTCTGAAAAAGAATTGATAGACTTCAATCACCAGATCACTCAATGCGCTGATCAAAGTAATCTCGAATCGGAAATCCTATTTCCAAAATCAATGAATGGAAATGATGTTGATCGATACAATCACATGGCTTTGATGAATGACTGGGTTGGTGAAAAACTTTCTCATGAAGATTCTGGTGTTGAAATGATTCCGATTCAAACTGAACAGACTTCAGTGTTGGCTGACATATATGGAACGGATTACTTTTGTTATACAGGTGTCTTCACTACCAAACAAAAGCGCGGTGGAACAGGCTCTGCAATCATGCTAGGAATTTTGCTATACCCCATTCTTCCGTTTGTGATCGTCCGCGCTTTCACACCTCTTCGAAACACTTTCTATTACTTTCTAATGTATAATATGAGAACAGGAACTACCAAGTGGGTGCTCGAGAAAAACATCAAGAGGTCTGCCGACAATGGATATGTGAATTCACTCATGTATGATACGATGTCACAGATTAAAGCAAAAACAAAATCCAAATGAGACCATTTCTATTCGCAGCTTTCCTGTTGTATTCAATATCGGGAATGGCCCAACCAGGTTATCTCGGTAAAAGAATCTCTGCATCTTATGGCTTTGACTTTTTTCCTATGGTGAGCCAGTTTACTCCTACAAAGGAATACGCGAGTGCTTCTAAGCGCGATTTGTCATCGCCTTCCGAGAAATTCATTACGATTACCAAAGGACATCATTTGGGTTTATCGTATGTGGTGAACAGGAAACTAGAAATACTCGCGGAAGGCTCATTCAGGTCAAACGATTATTATATGAATGCGCTAACATTGAATGATTACGATCAATTTCTTCCGGATTTATTCAAATCAACGGGCGTGGAAACATATCTGGAAATTGGTGTGAGGAAATACATTTCGGACTTTATTGCTCCCGTCGGTTTGTATAGTCAGTTTACGTTTGGTACTTGTAAAGTTCAATACAAGGATCCGATAACCAGCATTGTGGGCACATATCTATACGGCAACGGCAATAGAGATACTATCATCGTGGTGAATAAGCCATTCCAGTTTAAAAGACTTTCATATGCCTTTGGAGTAAAACGCATGTTGTCTGATGCCATTTTTTTTCAAGGGGACATGAATTTCCATCTCACTTTTCCACTCACCGCTATGAAGGATCTTCGAAGTGAGCCTGATGTATACCCTCGCGAAGAGTATGCGAGAGCCAACTTACTGGTGAACTACAACTCCTACAAATGGTTTGATTTGAAGGTTGCGATAGGAATACTCTTTTAGTCTATAGCAAGAAGGGAATTGATAGAAAGGCCATGAACTCCATGTAACTTTTCTTTTTGGCTAAGTGTAATTATTGAGTGGTAAGATAGATGCTTGCGCAAATCGCATTAACTAAGCGGATCTTCAATAGGCGTTCAAATTTGTTCATTCGCCATTTGTCACATTTCACCTCTGTTCTCAATTCTTGTTCTTAGCTTCGCCATCGAATTTTTCAAGTGTATATGAATACCATCGAAGCCCGACACATTCACAAGTCTTTTGCCAAGCACAAGGCACTGAATGATGTCTCTATCACTGTTCCCGAACAAAGTGTTTTCGGATTACTTGGCCCAAATGGTGCCGGTAAAACAACGCTCATCCGAATCATGAATCAGATTACCGGACCGGATGAAGGTGAGGTATTGTTCAATGGAAATAGACTAAAACCTACTGATGTCGATTACATTGGATACCTGCCTGAGGAACGCGGACTTTACCGAAAAATGAAGGTCGGTGAGCAATGCATGTATCTCGCTCAACTGAAAGGTCTTTCCGCTAAAGAAGCAAAGCTGAGACTGAATGAATGGTTCAAGCGCTTCGAAATACTTACCTGGTGGGATAAAAAAGTAGAAGATCTTTCAAAGGGAATGGCGCAGAAAATTCAATTCATTACAACTGTTCTGCACAATCCGAAATTGTTGATCCTTGATGAACCATTCAGTGGTTTTGATCCCATCAATGCTGAGTTGATTCGTAAGGAAATGCTGAGGTTGAAAAGCGAAGGTACCACTATCATTCTATCTACTCACGACATGGGCAGTGTCGAAACTTTATGCGATAACATTGCTCTCATCAATCGCTCTCAGGTTATTCTTGATGGCAGCGTTAAGGATATAAAAAATAAATTTCGTACACATACTTTTCAAGTCAAATTCGATGGTACTTCAATGGATCTAGGAATTGGTTTATGGGCAAATTTTGAATTGATTTCAAATTCAAAAGTTGACGAAATACAAATAGCGGAAATAAAAATTCCACAAGAAGGAAAGTTGAATGACCTTCTTGGCGCGCTCATTCCTCATATCAATATTATCTCGGTCAATGAAATGATTCCCGATATGGATCAGATTTTTATTGAAGCCGTGCAAAAATTTAACGCCGACCATGAATAAAATCTGGCTTATCATTAAGAGAGAATATCTCAACAAGGTCAAAAAGAAATCCTTTTTGATAATGACCATTTTTGGTCCGGTGTTTTTCGGAATGCTCATCATCGGTGCTGTTATGCTGGCGACATCTGATACAACACACCATAAAATTCTCATAGCTGATTCACTTGGAAATCTTGTGCAGGACGAAGTTATACTTTACGAGAAAGAACACGTTACACGTCCGCGTTTCAAGAACTCTGACCAGATAAGTTTTGATTTCAGAAGGGGAGTGGTTGATGCAAAAGAAGAGCTCGCAAGCGGAGAGTATACGGCGGTTGTGCAATTGTCTCCCATCTCTTACACAGATGGTAAAGTTGAAATGTTTTCAGAGAAAGCTCCGAGTCTTATTGTGCAGAGTAAGATAAAAAATGACCTTGAAGATGCACTTGAATTGTATCGTGCCAAAGAGAACAATATTCCAATTGATACTTACAAGGCAATCAGACAATCGGTTGAATTCAACGTCATCAAACCAAGTGAAGGGGATAAAAAGGATCATACTTCTGAGAAAGCCATGATTGGTTTTGGATTTGCTCTCATCATTTATTTCTTCATTTTCTTTTACGGTGTGCAAGTGATGCGAGGTGTGATGGAAGAGAAGACCAATCGCATTGTTGAGGTCATCATTTCTTCTGTGAAACCATTTCAACTCATGATGGGAAAAGTGATCGGCATTGGACTTGTGGGACTAACCCAGTTTATCATCTGGGTGGTTCTCACATCTGCGATTTCGGCTGTTGGCTTGGCGGGCTATCAACAAAAACTTCTCGAGACTCAATTGGAGAACATGGGTGTTTCTGCTGATGGTGGTATGATCAAAGCACCGAATATGTCGGCTATGAACGCCGGCGATATTGATGCTGGCAATGAAATGCTCGAAATCATTTTTGAAGTCCCTTGGATGGATGTAATTATATCATTCATCATTTATTTCATTGGTGGATACTTGCTTTATGCTTCGCTGTTTGCTGCTATTGGCGCTATTGTCGACAATGAAACAGACACGCAGCAGTTCATGTTGCCGGTCACGATTCCACTCATTTTTGCATATATCGTATCTGTGATGATGATGAATAATCCTGAGGGAAGTATTGGAACTATATTCTCGATTGTTCCGCTGACATCACCTATCGTGATGATGGTGAAAACCGCAATTGGCGTTTCCATCTGGTTGAAACTTCTCTCGATAGCAGTCCTAATTGCTTCGTTCTTTTTCTTCATCTGGCTTGCCGGAAGGATTTATCGTGTAGGCATTTTGATGTATGGAAAAAAACCATCGTACCGCGAGTTACTGAAATGGATTCGCTACAAAGCGTAATTGGTGATATAGCTTAATCTTATGCGTGTAATTGATCAAAGAAATATTTTTGTTTGATCTATTTTATTTTCGGATTAACGTGTTACATCGCATTGGCCTGTATTTGTTTGTATAAGTTAAGAGTGATGCTTAGGGGATATACATTGCAAATGATTTTGCACCTTAGAA
>JAYTOA010000134.1:0-17071 GCA_043748015.1 Flavobacteriales bacterium | reverse complement strand
CGAAGTGTGTGTACAACGTCAGCGCCTTTATTATATACATGGTCACCATAAGTGATTTCAGATGGAACACCGCTTACGGGATATCTTCCTCCGTCGCGCCTGTGTGCGTATAACAAAACATCTTTGTGATTATCTCGCACGTATTTTCGATATGCATCTTGTCCGTAAATCTCTTCTTTAAAAAGCGCCTCGCTATAACTCGCCCATCCTTCGTTTATCCACATTTCGGCAGCATTTCTACACGTCACTTGATCGCCCCACCAATGATGCGCGACTTCATGAGCGTACAACGTTTCATACGCCAGCGAACCGTCACAAGCGAACAGTGGATAAGAAATATTAGTTGCATGTTCCATTGCTCCTCCCGAAAATGGAACTGCACAATATCCAACACGCGGCCAACGATGCAGGCCATACCTGGTTTCTGCACTTTGCATCCATTGCGGCAAATTCACCATGCTCTGTTTCATGTTTGAGGTATCAGCAGATTTAGCCACCATCCAGATTGGAATTGTTTCACCGGAAATACTTGGGAAGGAACTGAGGGCCTCACTGTAAGTAGAAACAGAAACTGATGCGAGATAAGATGGAATTGGCTCAAGCAATTGCCAATGTGTAAGCAGAGAATCCTGACCTACAACATCCACACCGGTTCTCACGCCATTGCAATAAGCCTTTCTTGATTGATTCGTGAGAACGTGAAATGTGTATGTACTTCTCTCCACAAAATTGTCGAAGCAAGGAAACCAAGCACGACCAAAATTGTGAGGTTCAGATGTAAAAGCGACACCCAAATTGAAAGCGTAGTTTGACTGAAAATAAAATCCTCCCCATGTAGCATCCTGAGCCGGACCACCGTGATAATGAACTGTGATACTTTGCGCATCACCTATATTTAGCATTGAAGGTAAAGCGACGTGCAGAATTTCGCCTATGTGGGTAAATACAAGTGAAGCACTGATTGTTGTAACACTGTCTACCATCAACGATGCTAGATCGAGATTGATTCCGTTCACATTGTTCATCAGACTTATAAAATCAACTTTGCATGCACCTTTTATCTGATAGGAATTCATGGCCGTCATATCCAGCGAAATATCAAAACCGATGACATCGATGGTATCACTTCTTAAGTTGCCCGGATCGTCAAGTTGAGAACCTCCGGCCACTGCAATAAAGCGTTTTGCCGACTGGCATTGTCTATTTTGCCCACAAACCTGAACACTCACTAAGACCAATAACATCAGAAGGGAAAAGGACTTCATCATTGCACTCAAATTTGGCTAAAAATAATGAGAGTCGACGATAACAACTATTCTTCGCTGAAAATGCGATCTGTTTACCACAACCACACAACTTCATTCCGGCAAGCAGCATTCAAACTAAAGAATCCAACAAAATGAAATGGTAAACCACTGCCTACAAACAACTTAATAGTTATTTTCAAATTGAAGTAGGGAAAATCGAAAACCATTGGTAAAGTAATACGTTGGAATCCTACCAATCAAACCCATCTTTGAAATATGAAACCAAGCAACGAGCTTTTTGACCTTATCAAATCACTCACGAAAAGTGAGAAGAGATTTTTCAAATTACAAAGTGCCCTGCAAAGCGGTGACAAAAACTATGTCCGCCTTTTTGATCTGGTGGATAAGATGAGTGAGTACGATGAGGAAATGGTGAAGCGAATATTCAAAGGTGAAAAATTCATCAAGCATCTTCCTTCCGAGAAAAATCATTTGTACAAACTCATACTAAAAGCGCTTCGAAGCTACTATGGTGAAACTTCTGTGAGTAGCATGTTGAAACAGGAAATAAAGAACATAGAAATTCTTTACAATAAATCACTGTTTGATGAATGCGCAAAGTTCATGGAGCGCGCAAAAAAGTTAGCTCTGAAATATGAGAAATTCTACTATTTGTTTGAGCTTATCAATTGGGAAAAAACACTACTTGAAGAATCGTTCGAAGACGGAAGATTTGTGGATCTAGATCAATTGATACAAGAAGAAAAAAATGTGTTGGAGAGATTGCGCAATCTCGCCGAGTACCACGTCCTCTATTCTAAAATCAATTACGTTTTCCGAAGCGGTGGATACAGCAGAACGGACGAGAATATCAAGATCATCGAGGAAATAGTGAACCACCCTCTGATCAAAGGAAAGAATACAGCGCTATCAAAGCGTGCAGCTACCATTTGTTATTATACACAGGGGTTTTGCAACATGGCGAATGGAGATTCTAAAACAGCCCTCGAGAAATTCTTGAAGGTGAAGCAAATACTTGATGATCACACGTTCATTCGTGGAGATCTGTCTAAGCGCTATATCCGCACGCTCACGAATATCATCACATGTTTGACGGATCTTGGACAAATTGACGAAGCCAGAACAATGATCACATTGATGCGTTCATTGAAAGACGAGGAAAGCTTTTCATTTCCGGATCTTGAGACAACGATATTCAAAAACACCGGTTTATCTGAATTGGAATTATATCATTTCACCGGACATTTCACAAAAGGACTTGTGGATGTGGAAGAGATCATCAAGAGTTTACCCAATTATGAAGGTAAGTTACACAAAGAGCACGAGCTGGCATTCTTTTATCAGTTCGCGTACATCTATTTTGGAGCGGGTCAGCACAGCAAAGCTCTTTCATGGCTAAACAAAGTCCTCAATGATAATGAGAACGACTTGCGCCAGGATTTGTACAGCTATGCCCGATTGTTCAATCTAGTGATTCACTTTGAACTTGGCAATCACGACTTGCTGGAATACACGATTAAATCCACCACAAGATATTTGCAAAAAAGAACGCGCGATTTTCCGATTGAAAAATTGATCCTAGAACAATTCAAAAAACTCATTCGAACGCAAAATGCTGCTGAAAGAAGAAACATATTTATTCAATTCAAGGAGCAGTTTCAGCAATTGCTAAAAGGACCGGAAGATGAAGTTGTACTTCGCTACTTCGATTTCCCGAATTGGATTGAAAGTAAGATCAGCAATGATTCCTTCGAAGACCTGGTACAGAAATCGGTTAGGGAAAAAGTTTTCTGAGTGAACGCGTTATGCGATGGATATGATCATCCCTCATGCATTTCCATGAGATTGTTACACAGACAAAACGGCATAAAAAATCCCGCAACGAAGCAATGAATCAAATCACTAGCTCTGTTGCGGGAATTCCGTTTTATGTTTTAGTGTGACTTCGCAAGAAGCGCATCCATCTTCTCTTGCTCTTCGCGCGCAAGATCAGCATCCACCAATATTCTTCCGCTGTGCTCATCAACAATCACACGCTTGCGAGCCGCAACATCCAATTGCTTTTGTGGAGGAAGTTGAATGAAAGAACCGGCTGAAGCTTCTCTCTCAATCGGAACCACTGCCATTCCATTTGGCGCACCTGAACGAATACGCTCGTATGCAGAAAGCAAGCGTTCTTCAACAAGCTTCTTTGCCTCTTCACTTTTCTTTCTCAGAACTTTCTCCTCCTTTTCAGTAGAAGTGATGATGTCGTCAAGTTCAGCACGCTTTACTTTCAAATCGTTTTTGCGTTCTTTCAATTTCACTTCAGTTCCATCAAGCACTTCTTGCTTTGATTTCTGAGACACTTCAAATTCCTTGATACGCTTATTGTGCAGCTGAATTTCCAATTCCTGATATTCAATCTCCTTGTTGAGAGAATCGAATTCACGGTTATTCTTTACATTGTTAAGCTGCTCTTTGTACTTCTTGATAAGCGCCTCAGAATTTTTGATTCCATTCTTCTTACCAACAATTTCTTCCGAAATATTTTTCAATTCTTCAGTGAGATTTGAAATTCTGGTTTCCAAACCTGTCACATCATCCTGTAGATCTTCCACTTCCAACGGCAACTCACCTCTCATAGCGTGAATTTTGTCGATTCTTGAATCGATCAATTGAATGCCATAAAGCGCACGCAATTTCGATTCAACACTGATTCCTTTTTTGTCATCGCTTTCGTTGAAAGCTAGACGGGGTGACGTCTTTGAACTCATATCTTCCTCTTCCGATTTATTTGTTTTTTCTTTGGGTCTTTCAATGATTGCGATGGGGGCGAATTTGATTCCCGGTTTTCCGTCAGGTGCAGGTGGCACGTAAATCGGATTCGCTACCGGCTTATTGCTCCTCTCCTTTCTCAATTTCGGAGGTTTCGGACGCATCGGGCGCGGCATCTCTAAAGGAACAGGCAAACTGTATTTAGGAACGAAAAGCTCCTCTTTTCCCTTTGCACCGGCTTTTGCAGGAGCAGCAGTGCTTCCTTGTGATTTTTCCTGAAGTTTCTGCTCAACCGTTTTGATGACTTCCTTGCTGATAGGCTCAACTACCTCCTTGACAGGTTTCTCTGGGGTGACAGTTTTTTTCGCCTGTTCAACAACCTTTGGAATAGGCTTAGCAATAACTTTTACCTCTGCTTTCTTGACAGATTTCGCAGCAACTTTTGGTGCCACTTTTGGGGCAGGTTTATTTGTCGCTTTTGGGGCCACTTTTTTAGCAACCACTTTCGCAACAGCCTTCTTGGCAGCTGGTTTAACAGCTTTCTTAGCCACCGGTTTAGCGACCTTCTTGGGTGCTGGTTTGGCTTTTGCCGCTGGTTTTGCTTTCGCTGCTGGTTTTGCCTTCGCCGAAGGTTTTGCCTTGGCAGGTTTAGCTGCTTTTTTCACCACTTTCTTAGCAACCTTAGCTGCAGGTTTTGGTGCGGATTTTTTCACTGGCTTTGCTGACTTCTTCACGGGTTTGGTTGCTTTAGCTGACTTTGCAGCTTTAGCAGAAGATGCAGGCTTTGCCTTTTTCGAAGACGCAGCACTTTTCGCGGCAGGTTTTGCCGATTTCTTTGCTGGTTTTGCCTTTGCTGTTTTCTTAGCCATAATATCTTAAAGATAATGAACGGGATTGGTCACGACCTCCGTCAAATGGGTGGCGAAAGTAGGGAATTTTTGCTTTAACCAATCACGTATCAAGTCAATAGTAAATTGCTCACTTTCAAAATGCCCAATATCAGCAATGATTATTTTGTCTTCAGCATCGAAGAACTGATGGTATTTGAAATCGGCGGTGACGAATATATCCGCTCCGGCTGCGATAGCATGATGAAGAAGAAAACTACCGCTCCCTCCACAAGCCGCAACTGTGGAAATGAGGCCAACCTTCTTGCCTGAATAACGCACACATCCGGTCTTCATAGTTGATTTAAGCAATTGAAGAAAGGCACTTACTTCCATTGGTTTTTCGAGTTGTCCCACTATTCCAGAACCTGTTTCTGATGACACATTCAACAGCATCTGAACATCGTAAGCTACTTCCTCATATGGATGCGCTGATTTCATCGCTGCTAACACTTCCTCCAATTTCCATGAAGGAAGAATGACCTCCACTTTCGATTCAACTTCACTTCTTCGAACTCCCACTTCCCCTACAAAAGGATTAGTCCCCTCACCTGCCCGAAAAGTTCCGATACCTTCAGAACGGAAACTGCACTCGTCATAACGGCCGATATTTCCTGCACCTGCATTGTATAATGCTTCAAGCACAGGATCTATATGCCCATTCGGCACATAAACAACCAGTTTGCGAAGCATCATCTTTTTCGGTGCCAAAACTTGTGACTGAACCAGTCCAAGCTTCTCCGCAATTTTCGCATTGACACCATCTGCAACATTATCGAGATTGGTGTGAATTGCATAGATCGCTATATCATTCTTGATAGCCTTGATGATGGTTCGCTCCACATAATTCTTTCCCGTAAGTTTTTTCAATCCTTCGAAAACGATAGGATGATGGGCAACTACCAGATTGCAACCTCTTGCAATCGCCTCATCGATCACCGCTTCAGTGCTGTCAAGACAAACAATAGCACCAGTGATCATCATACTTCTGTGGCCTGTGATTAGTCCACTGTTGTCGTAACTCTCCTGAAGATCTAGGTTGGCTTTGGATTCAAGAAAGTCGGTTATTTCTTTTAGCAACATGGCGACGAATTTAGTCATGCGACTAATATTTGAGCGGGTGAAACTAATATTGCGGCATGATCCGTTTTCTCAGACTTGCTCTGTTACCATTCTCTGCTCTTTATAGTGTCGGAGTTTTTCTGCGGAATCGGCTTTACGATTTAAACATAGTCAAGAGCAAGCAAGGTGCATTGCCTACGATTGTTGTCGGCAATCTCTCAGTAGGAGGAACCGGCAAAACTCCACACATTGAATTTCTAGTAAATGCATTGAAGGAGAATGTTGCATTGGCCGTCCTTTCTCGCGGCTACGGCAGAAAAACAGAAGGCTTCCAACTTTCTGATGAGCATTCTACTTCAACCCAGATCGGAGATGAACCTCATCAGATCAAGAAGAAATTTCCCACATTGACACTTGCCGTTTGCGAAGACCGTTTATCTGGCATCGAACTATTGAAGCGAAAGACCGATGCAAAGCTGGTGCTTATGGATGATGCTTTTCAACACAGAAAACTGCGAGGTGACATCAATATTCTCCTGATGGATTTTTACAGTCCTTGGTGGAATGACTTCACTTTACCTGCCGGCATGTTGCGTGATAACGTCATGGAAAAACGCCGGGCAGACATCATTATCGTCACAAAATGCCCCGGAAAAATTGACAGTAGAACAATTGCGCAATTCGAAAAGAGTATTTCACCAAGTCAGCATCAGTCGATCTATTTCACAAGACTCAAGTATGGCAAACCTATTCAAATCGCTGGGGAGAGCATGGATGCAACTGCTATAAAGGAAGTCGTTGCATTCTCCGGAATAGCTCGTCCAGAGCATTTTGAGCGACAACTCACTCAATTTTATGAACTGAAAAAATTCGTTCAATTTCGAGATCATCACATTTTTTCGCAATTGGATATCAAGAACCTGGTTCAAGAATGTGGTAATTTCGCATCGCGCGGAATTGCGCTGTTAACTACTGAAAAGGACGCGGTTAAATTGATGGAAATGACTTTATACATTCGAATTCCATTGTTTTACATACCAATTGAAATTGAATTCGTTTCAAAAGCAGATTCATTTCTCATGGAGTTACGTGAAAAATTGAATGTGCGAAAACTTTGAGGGAAATAACAGCACAAATCTTTTTCAATGAAAAATCAAAACGAAATAACAATCAGGAAGGACAGAAATATTATTATGAAGTTGAGAATAGTAACATGCATATCAATAGCAATCCTTTTGTTGTCTTCGTGCAGCAACATGGGTCAAAAAGGAGCCATCAGCGGAAAGATTCAGGGAGCAGGAGGCCAAACTATCTATCTGGAAAGTTTTATCAATAACCACAGTGTCTTAACGGATTCAACTGTAGCAGCTGAGGATGGAAGTTTCAAGATATTTCCACAAAGAGCTTTGGAAATGAACTTCTACAGGATCATCATCGGAAGCGATGAATACGTCACGCTGATCACAGATAGCACAGAGTGCCCTAAGATTAGCGGCAATCTGGAGAATCTTGAAACGAGCCTGCAAGTTGGTGGATCGATCAATTCCGAAATGCTGCGAGAATTAGAACTCAAATGCGAACCATTTAATAAAAAGGAAAAAGAGATTCGTGAAAAATTCTCAAGCCCCGGGTTGAGTGCAGAAGAAAAAGCCAGCCTAAATCAAGCGATGATTAGCGGCAGAAAGGAACGTACGGAATGTATCAAAACATGGTTGGAGACAAATTCGTCTACTCCGGCGGCATTGCTTGCCATTCAACAACTTGATCCCAGAACGGATCTAAGCGCTTTTGACAAGGTATTTTCCGAACTTGAAAGTAGTTTCGGTCATACAGTCATTTATAAAGGCATGAGGCAACAGGTGCAGATGTTCGTGAACAAGGACAAAGAAAGCAGCGAGGAATCCTCCGTGACAAATAGTATTGGTACCGGTAAGCCTGCTCCCGAAATTGCCATGAATGATACCAAAGGTAAACTGCGGAAACTTTCTGATCTAAAAGGAAAAACTGTTTTAGTTGATTTCTGGGCAAGTTGGTGTGGTCCATGTCGTCGCGAGAACCCGAATGTGGTTGCTGCTTATGACAGGTACAACAAGGATGGATTTGAAGTGTTTAGTGTATCTTTAGATAAAGCAAAAGATCCGTGGTTGCAGGCCATTGAAGCGGATGGACTCAAATGGCCAAACCATGTAAGCGATTTACAATGGTGGAAAAGTCAGGCAGCACAGACTTATAATGTTAAGAGCATTCCATATACTGTGTTGGTAGACAAAGAAGGCAATATCATCGGTCACAATTTGCGTGGCGCAGTGCTTGAGGAAAAGCTCAAAGCGATTTATGGCCACTAGCTGGTCATATTAGTAATAGTTGAAAGAGACGGCATCCGCGAGGGTGCCGTTTCTGAATTGACCATCTGTTTCCTTTCATCAAACTTTTCTTGATGACTTGGCAAACGAAATAGCACATCCTTCGCGAAATGTGCGTTTAATTTGTCCACCCGAAAACATTCGACTTATCATGAAGAGACTACTTCTTGTGTTGGTGCTATTTCAATCATTGAATATTGCCCATTCACAATCCAGCTATTACTTTCAGCAGGAAGTCAATTACAAAATTGATGTAACGCTGAATGACAAGACACACTCTCTGAGCGCTTTCGAGGAGTTTGAATACATCAACAACAGTTCGCAGGAATTGAAATATCTGATTATTCATCTATGGCCAAACGCGTATAAGAATTCCAAAACGGCCATGTCGCAGCAGAAATTCAAGGAAGGTGATTTCTTTATGCTTTGGGCTAAGCCAAATGCAAAAGGATATATTGATTCGCTCGATTTCAAAATCGATGGGCAGCCAGCAAAGTGGGAATATGTGAAGGATTACGAAGACATAGCCGTTCTGTACTTGAACGAGCCACTAGCTGCTGGTGGACGAATAAAAGTCTCCACACCTTTCTATGTGAAACTTCCAAGCGGATCAATTTCACGTATGGGACATATTGGTGAAAGTTATCAAATTACGCAATGGTATCCAAAACCGGCAGTGTTTGATAAAGATGGCTGGCATGAAATGCCCTACCTGACACAAGGAGAATTTTTCAGCGAATTCGGAAGTTTCGATGTGAGTATCACACTACCTGCCAATTACATTGTAGGTGCTACTGGAGATTTACAGACTCAAAGTGAAAAGATTTGGATGGATGAATTAGCCGAAAAACAAATTCCGTCGACTCCGCTTGCACTCGAATCCAATGAAGATATTCAATACCCAAAATCAAGTGACGAATTCAAAACTTTACGATACACACAAACAAAGGTTCATGACTTCGGATGGTTTGCAGATAAGCGCTGGATAGTGCGTAAAGGCGAAGTAGAATTGCCGCATTCGAAAAGAAAAGTAACCAGTTGGGCGCTATTCACCCCTGACAATGCAGAATTATGGTCAAAAGCAGGCATTAAATCTATCAACGACGCTTTATATCATTACTCGCTCTGGACAGGTGATTACCCTTATAATGTCTGTACAGCTGTGGATGGAACCATCAGTGCCGGTGGTGGAATGGAATACCCAAATGTGACGATTATTGGCAATACTCAATCAGCAGGAAATCTGGCGACAGTGATCATTCACGAAGTTGGCCACAATTGGTTTTATGGTATTCTCGGAAGTAATGAAAGGGATAACGCATGGATGGATGAAGGTATCAATTCATTTTTCGAAACCCGCACAATACTTGCGACAACACCAAACCCGGATGCTCTGGAAATGATGGCAGGCGCGCTTAATCTGGGAAAAATTTTAGGTCTGGATAAATTCTCTTATACCTACTTGAGTGAAGAATTGCCATATCTCATCAGTGCCCGTGGTAGCAAAGACCAACCAATTCAAGCACCTTCTGAGTATTACACTGAAATGAATTATGGAACGATAGTGTATAAAAAAACTGCACTTGCGTTCAACTATCTCATGAATTATCTCGGAGAAGAAAAATTCAACGAATGTATGCATGTCTACTTCGAGACATGGAAATTCAAACACCCTTCACCGATCGATATCAAACTAATTTTCGAAACTACCTCAGGTAAAAATCTCGATTGGTTCTTCGGTGATCTGATTTATACCAAAGGACACGTGGATTATAAGGCACAGGCGATCAGATTCAATTCGGGTATATCTACCCTGACCGTGAAAAATGATGGTGAAATTGGCGGACCTTTTTCTGTCGATATCATTCGTGATGGTAAGCTGGCTGAGCGTAAATGGTATGATGGTATTGCTCCTCTTGATAAACAATCAATGATTATCAATGCACGAAAAGGCGATTTGATTAAGATTAATAACGTCATGGGAATTCCCGAATACAATAGAAACAACAACACTATTCGTACTAAGGGAATTCTGAGACGCACTGAGCCATATACTATCAAACCATTCACTGGCATTGACGATCCTGAAACCTCCCAATTGTTCTGGACACCTTTGTTGGGATGGAACAATTTCAACAAATGGATGCTGGGTGTTCAATTTCACAATCAGACCATTCCTTCAAAAAATTACAAGTGGAGTTTGGCTCCAATGTTCAGCATTGCGACCAAAACATTTAACGGTTTTGCTCGAATGGAATATAATAATGGCCGCATCGGTGTGGGTGTCAAGGGACAAAGATTTGCGATATCAACCTTTCCATATAACGACAATAATTATGTGAGATCCTATGATGTGATTTCGCCATTTATCAAATTCATGTTGTTTCCTGACAGACTGCAGAAAGACTGGCGTGGCGACGTTGAGGTGGCTTATTTCACCATTGGTGAGTTATTGAAAAACGATAATAGTAAGTTGTTTGGCGACTATAATCAAATCTATCCGGTGTTTGGAAAAGGGCCCCGTATCAGTCATCTTCGTATCAGAGCAAACCTCATCAAGAAAATGGTGCGGTCAGAATTCAGATTGCAGTCTTCGTTTGAAGGAGGTGAATACACGAATTGGTCGGTATTTCAGCAGCATACAGCCACGTTCGATTATGTGTACCGAGGCAAAGGCAAAAAGAAAATCAAGTCCCGTTTGTACTACGGCAATGGTGATGGATTCTATTTGAATGCAGCCGGTCAATATGGAGGAGTAAGATACGATGGCAATAGCCCAAGAAATCAGATTGCCGGCGATTACGTCTACGACGGATTGTTTCTTGGAAGAAGTGAAGCAACAGGATTCCTCTCCCAGCAGTTCTTGCGAACGCAAGGAGGATTGGCGGCACCAACTCAGCAATCGGCGAACAAATCGCTATCATCATTTAATATTGAAATCGACACGCCGGTAAAGTTTCCAATCAGCCTTTATGGAGGCATTGCTCTTTTGAAGAATTACAAAGAGGTTGCAACATCGAATGGCACAGAAAATACGGCCAATACCACCAACGATAAAACGCGTGTTTTATGGAATGCCGGCGTCTCCCTACCCGCTGTTCCTGGCATTTTTCAGATATATATTCCGTTGTTGTATTCATCCAATATAAGAGATGAAATCAAAGGGCGAGATCTAAAATTTAAGCAAACCATCATGTTCGAATTGAATCTCAATTTGATGAATCCAATGGAACTCATTAACAAAATTGGAAATTGAAATTAGACCCGAACAAGAAAATATACTTCGCTTCTGATTTTCATCTTGGGGCTCCGAATAAGGAAACGAGTCTCATTCGTGAAAAACTAATTGTGAATTGGCTTGAAACTATTCGGCATGATGCAGCCGAAATCTTTCTGGTTGGCGACATTTTTGATTTTTGGTTCGAATACAAAAGAGCAGTTCCGAGAGGCTATACAAGATTGCTGGGAAAAATTTCAGAGATCACCGACAGCGGTATTCCCGTGCATGTTTTTACGGGAAATCACGACATGTGGATATTTGATTATCTGCCATCAGAATGCGGTGTGGAAGTGTACAGAGAATCAATAGAAAGAATCTGGAACGATAAGAAATTAATGATCGGTCATGGAGATGGGCTTGGACCCGGAGATCACGGCTACAAATTCATCAAGAAAATATTTTCTAGTAAAGTTTGTCAATGGTTATTCGCGCGACTACATCCAAATTTCGGTATCTGGCTGGCGCAATCACTTTCGGGCTATAGCAGAAGCACAACCGGTGACAAGGATCGAAAATTTCTTGGAGAAGAAAGCGAGTGGCTCATTATTCATTGCAAGGAAATTCTCCAAATTTCGCATTATGATTTCTTCATCTTCGGTCATCGCCATTTGCCTATTGTGCAGGATCTTGGTAATCATTCGCAATATATCAATTTGGGAGAATGGCTACACAGCAATACATACGCAGTCTTCGATGGTGAAACTTGTAGACTGCTGCAATACCCATCAATGACGGAAGCCGAACTTAACCATTCATAAATTCAACAGATGAAGACTATACAAAACTGGTTAGACGAATACGGTGAGAGTCATCAGAATCCTACCAACAAAGCTATCCATTGGATTTGTGTACCGAGCATATTTTTCAGCGTAGTAGCTCTACTCTATTCCGTTTCGCTCCACCTCATTATTTTCAATGTTCCACTCACGCTGGCTCATGTTGCGCTGTTATTTATTCTTGTCTACTACATCATTCTTTCCATTCCTTTGGCTATCGGGATGATGTTTTTCAGTTTGATTTGTCTAACGATTTGCAACGCAATAGCCATGATAGGATTCAGATTGTGGATTGTGGCATTGATTGTATTCGGCGCAGGATGGATTGGTCAATTCATTGGTCATAAAATAGAAGGTAAAAAACCATCATTCTTAAAAGACATTCAGTTTTTGATGATTGGACCTGCGTGGCTGATGAGTGATCTTTTCCGGAAATTGAATATCAAATTGTAAGATTATCCGGCTCCGGATCATCAGTATATCCTGCAACATCATTTTAACAATCCGCGATGTTTCTCGCACATTCTGAGAACCCTGAAGACAGAACAAATTCTATTTAGATAATCGAAAAATGGAATTTTCTGTATTCAAAAAATACAATCCATGCGGCCAGGAAAAAGTTTCAACCTGAAATTTTTGCGCAGCATTTGAGCAATGATAAATGCTTCTTCCCACGACATCATAAATAATGAAAGTACTAGAAGTGGTGAAGGCAATACTGAGAATGTCGATAACTGGATGGGGAAAAATGCTGATGCGACTATCAAATTCAGCAATAGCTCAATCAAGCACTTCTACGGTAAAAGTATCAACACAACCTACAGCATCTGTGATAGTGCATGAATACGCGCCCTGTCCAATGTTTTGAATTACGAGTCCGCTAGCTCCGTTGCGCCAAAGCTTGGGCGATGTTCCAATACGCGTGGCAAAAAAGTCTGCGTCACTGTCGTTATCGATGTCAACCCAGATAGGATGTTTGAAGTCACCTGTAGCACCTTCGAAAAGACCAACTTTCAAAAAGACTCCATTGTAATTAAAATAAGTTGATATACCGCTTCTTTTAGTACAAAGAGTCAATCGTCCCATCCATTATGTCAATATCGAAAAAACCAATGCCACTGCCATGATTGGGAATCATGCTGGTATGCACAATTCCGTTCACGCATGCGACATCAACGATCTGGGTGTGACAAGCCGGAAATACTAAATGGACAACAAGAAATTTATTGACCGAGATTCGGACAGAAATTACATTCAGCTCACATTTTGAAGGAAGTGAGTTCATGATGACTACAAGATGGATATCTCCAAAGAATGAAATACGCATACATCGATGTAACCTATTCATATTGGAGTAGCGTTAGGTCAACAAGACTCGGTCACAAAACCGATTCTAATGAAGGTTCGACCGAGTGATGCATCATCACTCCGGCTACGAAATTATCTATCACTTTATTTGAAATTTATTGGACAACCATTGAAGGTGATTGTCGTTGCAAGCACTGTACATCTTCAGTCATTTCAGGTTGCAATTCCTTTGGGGTAAAGAGATATTGGTCAAAACAAAGCTCACTTAATTTTCGCTTACAAGAATTAGAATAGCCTTCTTGATAAAATTCGTGACCTTACATGGCGATAAAAGGCTTAATCTGTTGTACTTTCGCGCCCCGAAAAAAAGGGTAAAAGCCCTAAAAATCAATCTAAATGCAGAAAATAAGGAACATCGCCATTATCGCCCACGTTGACCATGGCAAAACAACACTCGTAGACAAGATGCTTTATGCAGCGCATCTTTTCCGAGATAATGAAGTCCATAACGACCTCATACTTGACAATAACGACCTTGAGCGCGAACGCGGAATCACTATTCTGGCGAAGAATGTTTCTATTCAATACAAGGGACATAAGATCAACATCATTGACACACCGGGTCACAGTGACTTTGGAGGCGAAGTAGAGCGCGTATTGAACATGGCTGAAGGTGTACTTCTCCTTGTAGATGCCTTTGAGGGCCCAATGCCACAGACGAGATTCGTTTTGCAAAAAGCGATTCAGTTGGGTTTGAAGCCGATTGTCGTAATCAATAAAGTGGACAAAGAAAATTGTACGCCGGATGAAGTACATGAACAAGTTTTCGATTTGATGTACAATCTCGGTGCTACTGAAGATCAATTGAATTTCCCAACAGCATACGGAGCTGCGAAGCACGGATGGATGAGCCATGACTGGAAAGTGAAAACAGATACGATCGAACCATTGTTGGATCTCGTATTGGAACACATCCCTGGCCCGATGAAGCTGGAAGGAATTCCACAAATGCTTGTAACATCACTTGACTACTCCACTTACACGGGTCGCATGGCCATTGGCAAGTTGCATCGCGGTGAACTGAAGCCAAACATGGCAGTAGCCTTGGTAAAGCGTGATGGCTCTATTGTAAAAGGAAGAATCAAAGAACTATATGTATTCGAGGGTCTTGGAAAAAGAAAAGTTGACAGCGTAGTTTCAGGTGATATCTGTGCTATCAATGGAATTGAAAATTTCGACATTGGTGACACTTTCACTGATGCAGACAATCCGGAGGCGCTTCCAACTATTGCAGTTGATGAGCCAACGATGAGCATGTTGTTCACGATCAACGATTCTCCATTCTTTGCGAAAGAAGGAAAATTCGTAACCAGCCGTCATATCAAGGAAAGACTTGAGCGCGAGCTTGAGAAAAATCTTGCCATGCGTCTGGAAATGACTGATAAAGCAGATCGCTTCATTGTTTATGGTCGTGGTGTACTTCACCTTTCCGTACTAATCGAGACAATGCGCCGCGAAGGATATGAGTTGCAGATTGGTCAGCCCCGTGTTTTGATCAAAGAAATAAATGGTCAGAAACACGAGCCGATAGAAGAGTTGACAATTGATTTACCAACAGAAATGACGGGAACCGCAATTGAAGCTGTTACGCGTCGTAAGGGTGAAATGAAAAACCTTGAGCCGAAAGGAGATCGTACAATTTTAGAATTCGAAATACCATCTCGCGGTATCATCGGTTTGCGCAGTTACCTACTTACTGCAACGCAGGGAGAAGCTATTATGACTCACCGTTTTTCAGAATACCAGCCTATGAAAGGCGAAATTCCAGGTCGTCAGAACGGATCGTTGATCTGCATGGAAACCGGTAACGCTGTTGCCTATAGTATTTCTAACTTGCAAGACAGAGGTAAATTCTTTGTTGAAGCAATGCAGGAAGTTTACGAAGGTCAAGTTATCGGTGAACACTCACGCGACAATGATCTTGTTGTGAATGTTACTAAAACAAAACAGCTCACCAACATGCGTGCATCAGGAACGGATGCTAAGAACGTAATGGCTCCGCCAATTATGTTTACGCTGGAAGAAGCACTTGAATACATTGGTGCTGATGAATATGTAGAAGTTACACCAAAGAGTATTCGTTTACGTAAAGTGTTCTTGAACGAAAACGATCGTAAGCGATTTGCAAAGCAGTTTCAGACTGAATATTGATATTAGATTATTGGATATAAAAGAGATCTGTTGAAAAAAGTCACTTTTCATGGCTTGATTCAACAGATCTCTTTTTCTTTTACGGCACCATTACCAAATAATAATTATTGAAGAACAATAAACAAAAAGATGGAGCACCTTTTAACATTCGAATCTCTTACAGGCTTGCTGGCACTCACGTTAATGGAGGTTTTGCTGGGCATTGACAATGTCATTTTCGTGTCGATCATCATGAATCGTTTGCCAAGAGGTTCTGAGAAAAAAGCAGCAACGATATGGATGATAGCCGGAACGCTCATACGTATTACATTACTTTTTACACTGGGTTGGCTTATAACAGCCGGTGGTCATTTGTTTGATGTCTTTGGGCATGCCGTTGGCTTGAAAGATCTGATTATGATTGGCGGAGGTTTGTTTCTTTTGGTTTCCACTACGCGCGAAATACATAATAAACTCGAAGGAGATGATCCAAATGAAGTAGCAAGGAACAAAGCAGGAGCAGCACAAACATTTGCGTCTCTCATTTTTCAAATTGTTCTCATCGATCTCATATTTTCAATTGATGGTGTTATCACAGCAATTGGCATGTCGAGCGAATTTGTGTTACAGATGATTGCAATTGTCATAGCTATGATCGTCATGTTTGTGTTTGCACCACGTATCAGCAAGTTCATACATAAGCATCCAACATTCAAAATGCTTGCGATGTCATTCCTGATTTTAATAGCGGTGTTATTGCTGGTTGAAGGTGTTCACGTAGAGCATTTCGAAGTACCAAAAGGATACATCTATTTCGCTATGGCATTTTCTTTTGGTGTAGAAATTTTGAATACCGTCGCTCGTAAACGCAAATTGAATCCTGTGGAATTGAAAGAGCCACAGCTATAAGTTCATTGAATTTTATTTCATGCGTGACGTTTTAGGTCCACAAAGTATCACCAACCTGAGGCCACTCAATACTGATATTTGAGCTAGGTCAACATTAATTGTGAATGAAATACACATTCTATGGTTAACCTTTTTTTGTGGCTTGATGTATGAATGGGAGTTTACTTTTACCTCATCTTTTAAGAAATCAATGAAAATGAAATTATTAGTTTTCTTTTTGGCAACATCGTTCTTGTTTCCAATAACGGCAATCACACAAATTACAAATCCA
>JAYTOA010000133.1:0-7169 GCA_043748015.1 Flavobacteriales bacterium | reverse complement strand
GCCTTGAATTTTTCGGTTCTTTTTTTTTCAAGAAAAAAAGAACGTAAAGTTGTTCATTCACTTAAACAGAGAGGGCTTTGCGAAGTAACCCGTTAATCCAAAAAATAATACCGGATTCATGGGCCGGCGGACCTTCATTCTTCAAATCAGAAACGACAAATCCAAGTCGCTTTAAATCCTATCGCTCTATAAAAGCATCAATCAAACGAGCCGGATTATCAGCTGCTACACAATCTTCCGGACTCCCGCATGAGACCTGCGACCTGACATGCTTTTGTATGAAATTCGTGAGGCCAAAATCTGATAAGCCCATACTCCAGAAAAATCTACTTGTCAGTTTTTTGCCCTCGAATATTGAACAGAGTGACGCAGTATTTTTGTATTCTGCTTTTAGCGTTAACTGTTTTTTCGAACCTTTAATTCAACGATTCAATCATGACTAAAATCTTTACCGCATCTGTTTTCATTTTTACTTTAACCGGTTGCACGCATAATTACTATATCCAAACAACTCAGAATGTTCCGCTATTCAGAGAGAAAAATGAATATCGGGCTGCGGTTTCTTTAGGGGGCGGAAGTGAGATAAATACCGTAGATATTCAAGCCGCTTACTCCATCACAAACCAGTTTGCCGTGATGACAAATTTTATGCTTGCCTCTGGTGGTGATAGACCATATAGCAGTTGGGGTGAAGGAAAATACTTTGAAGGAGCATTTGGTTATTTCAAACCTTTGGAAGAGCATGGAGTGTTGGAAATTTACGGTGGATTCGGAAGTGGAAATCAACATCACTACTATCAGGGAAGTTCTTCCTCGTCGAATGACGGTACGACGTCTTATAGGGAAGGAATGGCTGACCTGTCATTTACAAGAATGTTTCTCCAACCTTCGTATGGAGTTACATTCAGTGGGTTTGACCTGGCACTAACAACTGGTTTCAGCTACATTTCTTTCAATAGAATAAATAATCGAATTGACACTCTTGACAGCGAATATTTTGCAGTTGACGATATCAGCAAAAACAGAAATTCTTTTCTCTTTGAACCGTCTTTTACAATTCGTGGCGGATGGAAATATGTGAAGTTACAATTGCAACTGGGTTCTTCAAAAAATCTATCACATCAAAATCTTAAATTTGAAACCAGTAAATTCAGTGTCGGTTTGACATTCGCTTTTGCACAACGATTTAGAAAAAGTATAGCAACTCCAACCGGACGATGAAAATGATGGCTGCCGCTCGCAGTCATGGTTTCGTCAAGTCCGTTCGACGAACGAAGAAATCGCTGTTGCATTGATCCGGGAAGCGAAGGAGCCGAAATTCAAGGCTTCATTATATTTATTTCTTCAAGAATAAATAGTAAGGCTGCGAGTATGTTCACAGTCTGATATTATCAGTCTGGAAATTCTCACCGGTTTTCAAATGGAGACATGCGACAAAAGGATGACGGTAGCCCTTATCATAATTTGGTTTAACTGCTGTATATTTCATACTAAAAGCCAATACTTAATCGGGACGAAAATCGATTCATGGTAACGACATATCCGAACTGAATGAGGAGAGAAAGGATGACATTGGATAAATTTGATCCACTGTGTTTGATCCCTGGGACAGTTCTAAGGAATTTTTGAAATCAGAAATTAATGGATACATACAAAATCAGAAAAAAACAATGGCCAATAACAAAGTAAGTCTTCACATGGTTTTTACCGCGAGTCCAGAGAAAGTTTATAGGGCTTTTACTGATGCTGACGCCATGGCGTCCTGGCTACCTCCATACGGGTTTTTGTGCAAAGTGCATAGTTTGGACGCACAGGTAGGCGGCAAATACAAAATGTCTTTTACAAATTTTACCACTGGTTATAGTCATTCTTTTAGTGGCGAATACTTGGAAATTATTCCAAATGAATTACTGGTTTATACCGATGTATTCGATGATCCGAATTTGCCAGGACAAATGATCACCAGAATTGAATTGAGAAAGGTGTCGTGTGGCACTGAACTTTTTGCCTCTCAAGAAGGAATCCCCGACATGATACCTGTGGAAATGTGCTATCTGGGTTGGCAGGAATCATTGGATAAATTGAAGCGCCTGGTGGAACCGAATATTCCGGATGCCTAACCGCATTGTTTAAAATCTTTCAATCACGTGTTTTTGAGTAAAACGAGTTTTTATCAATAGAGAAGTGAAGGATAGCAATAAATCGATGGAAGTTTAAACTGCATCGGCCTTAACAAATCATCTTCAGTGTTCAGGAGAAGTCAGAAAATGTTTGGATTGAAAACATTTTTGAAGTGCTTTCGTCGCTAGAGAATTTTCTTGAGGTATTGGCGGACCATTTTATTATTTCGTGATAGCCGGTAAGCTGGGAATCGTTCAGTGAAATTAATTGTCTGAAGTGTTTTTAAATTGGTTTGTGCATTGTATGAAGACAAGTGATACTTTTGGAATGATCCGATGACAATAGCCTACAGCCGTAAGGCGAAGACCATACAAGCTGAGTGTTAAATAGGACGAGTAAATACCAATATCAATGAAAAAATTAGTAATAGAGCGAAAGTTTCGTTCGTCAATCGATGACGTTTGGCGCGCATTTTCAACCGCGGATACCTTGAAAAAATGGTGGTCTCCGAAAAATATGACCGCAACTTTTATATCTATAGATTTTAGGGAAGGTGGTGTCTTCAGGTTTTGTTTTAGTGATGAAAGTGCGAATGAATTTTGGGGACGTGGTTTATATCAAACGATGATTGAGCCTTCTTTTTTTTCCTACCTTGACACCTTTACTGATCCCGATGGTAATCCTGTTCCGCCATCGTATTTTGGAATGGAAGGTGACGAGATAGTCGAATCGTTAGTGAATTTTGAATTTGCAAACGATGGAGAATTTATATCCATGAAAATGACAATGGACGATTCTTATGATCAGGCAATGACGGATGAGATGGCAAAAGGATGGAATGAAATGTTTGATAAACTGGAGAGCATTCTTTAAAATTATTCACTGACTGAAGTCTTGGTTTAGTCATCGGCGCAAACGCCTGAGAATTTTATGTTGTTGTTTTTGCGTTTTTTATTTCGTTACCGTAAGTGCATCTTCTCGCTGCTGATAATTGCGCTGCCATCAGCGATGCTCGGTCAAGGTGAGAATGATAGCAATCCCGATGGCATGAAATCGACATTTTCGTCGTGGCATGCTATGGCTTTGCGCTTAGGTGTAGGTCTTCAGCGGTCTCTTTATTTCGAAGTCGGACCTTCTATGGTTTTCTATCAGTCTGATTCGCTTGAAGGCTCGGGGAATGCAGCGTTCTACAGCACTTTTGAATGGACACCCTCAACGAATATCCACGGAGTGAAAGCGGGTGGTGAATTTGGAGCGCATTTTTCAATGTTCGGCCTCGAATTGAAGTATGAATCCAACAACGCAGAACAGGACTTGGTCATCACCCCGAAATTGGGATTGGGTGTCGGGCTGGTGAATGTGTTTTATGGTTACAATATTTCAACGAACAATTATCCGTTTGCGAGTATTGGTAAGAATCAGGTTTCCATTGCTTTCAACATTGCGAGGAAGTATTTTAGGGAATAGCTATCCTCTGCATTGATTGGCTTGAGAACACTGGAATTTGGGTTTGCTTTGTTGGTGTTTTGGAATCTTCAATGCGTTTGGTGTTAGTAATCGCATGCTGCGTTTTAGAAAGTTTCTTTAAGTGGCGACGATAATTATTAGTTGGGAATTGAAACTTCGAAATGGAGAAGAAGAATCTTTTCTTATATATTTTTCGGATTAATGTGTTACTTCGCATTGACCTGTATTTGTTTGTATAAGTTAAGAGTGATGCTTAAGGGATATACATTCCAATTGATTTTGCACCTTAGAATTCTACATTCAATGAATGTTCAATCTTGAAGTAGCACCATCAAATGTTGGGGATCGGCCTTAGAGAAAATACGTAGAAATCCTGACACCGCAGGGCTTTAGACAAATCCCTGTTTGACGACTTTTTTCAAAAAAGAAAAGGAGGGAATTTAGCTTGGCAAATCGGTGCCGGACTTTTTTGAAAGCAGGAGGAGTTTGGATTTGTCAGCCCGAAGGTGGCATGGATTTCAAGTATTTTCTCTACAGCCTTGAATTTTTTGGTTCTTTTTTTTCAAGAAAAAAAGAACGTAAAGTAGTTCATTCACTTAAACAGAGAGGGCTTTGCGAGGTAACCCGTTAATCCGAATAATATATTCAGGTTGACATACCCTACGTTTAGCTCGAATATCCAGGCAATGATGACTCAAACCTTGAATGACAACATGAACCAACAATAAACTTGAAGTGTTTCAAGATGATGTTTCAAACAATTCAATTAATTCAGCACAGCATTGTTGAATATAAACACGGATCCATCATTTTTTTTCATTTACATTTTTGTTATTGGATGTCGTTCACGATTTCCGGCTTCATCAAGAATTTCCAAAAAATATTGACCGGCAGCGATCTTATCAATAGGAATATTTGCTCTGAAAGAATTTATCTGATTGCTCAAAATTTTATAGCCTGTAAGACTGAATACATTTATTTCCCTAATAATGGTGTTGGAGACAACATGCACCTCATCCAATGCCGGAGATGGATAAATCAAATACCGGCGCACTTCTGTCTCATCAATTGCTATCGGACCAAACATGGCCTGATGAATTCCGGTGCATCCATATAAATTCGTCACAGCCACCGTATATTGAGCATAAGTGTTGATGGTAAGTGTTGAATTCGTTTCTCCCACTAATAATATTCCATTCATAAACCATTCGTAGGTATAGCCTGGTCCTTCTGTTGCGCCTAAAAGCAATTCATTTCCAGACACATATTCTATTGTGACCAAGATTACATCCGGAATCGTAATTGTGTAATGATAGACTGCATTGCAAAGAGGAAGTTGAACTTCGAGGAGTACATCGAAATTCGTTTCGCCACTGGATGGAATATTCAACACCGCTTCGGATGAAACTTCCACATCGTTAACTGTCCACTGAAATGCCTGTGCGTCCGGTATTTCAGGATCGTAATAAACATTGACAGCGCCACACTCCATTGCAATCTCTCCACCTTCCGTCACTCCGTCGCATTGGAAGATGGTGTTGAGAGTGGTGTTGGTGATAATCGCCGGATTGAGATCAAAATATATTTCTCCGGTATTTTGAATCATCGTACCGGGAACCAGGTCAGCATTAGGTACAACCCGGTAGGTCACAAATCCTTGACTACCGACTGGGTCGGAAAGACTATCAGGAAGCATGATGCCGGGAAAAGTAACCCGCATTCTTCTGTTCTCATCGATCTCAGCATAAAGGTCATGCGACCACGCTATTATCTCGAGCGTTGATAAATTCAGGTACTCGCTTAATTGATCTTCGATGACAACATTTTGCGCTGCGGCATTTCCTGTATTCTGAAAACGCACTGTATAGGTCAGTGTGGTTGCGTTCTCAACATATCCCTGTGATGTCATCCCTGCCGGGCTTACTTGCTTATCGTTGGGGTCGTAGGCACAACTCTGAATTTCCGTCCAGATTTCATCATCACATGAAATGGGTTGAAAAGCTTCATCCATCAAACAAGCGCTCACTGTAGTCGTTAAAGTTGATCCTATAGTTTCTGTACCCGGATATTGCACATAAACGTCGATATATTGATTGATGCCATACGGCAGCCCTGAAATGAGCCATTGTATTTCATTGTCTATGATCGAGTATTCACTCAGAGAGTTATTATATAAATAGATGAGCAATGGATCAAACGTGGCAGTGACCAGAATGACGTTGTTTTCTGCTGAGAAATTGTGTACTTGAATCTGATAGTGCTGAATGCCTGCGCATATAGCATTGCTGGCGGAAATTTGCACATCCGCAACACCATTCGAATTGATAGGCCGGAGTCCGAAATTTAGATCGTTGCTGAGAGGTGCACTTTCGTTTACCTCTGCATTATAGGTCGTCGGAGTGGTCGCGAACCAGATATCACTGTCAAAGGTCACTGTTACGTCATAGGTTCCGGCTGTTACAGGGAAATAATAGACATCATTCACAAACTGCATATTTCCGGCTGGCTCTAATGTTACCAAAGTTTGATCGACCCCGGTTTCACCTGCGGACCATTCACCGTCGTTGTTTTCATCGACAAAAACATGACCTGTCAATGCGAAATAATCAATTCCATTATTTCTTGTCCATGCCGATCCCCGATAACTATTCTGGTAGAAAAGTGCCCAGACTAAATCCAATATGCCATCGCTATCCACGTCAAATAATCCAGGAGAAGAGAGCGCCATACCATTGGAAACTACCCCTTGAAATAACAAGGTAAACTGAAAATTACCATTGTTCCTATAAATGAAATAATTGAATTCGGGATTCGATTCACTCAACGGATTGGCATCATATAATATAATCTCGGGCAATCCATCCGTATTCAAATCAATTAATACATTAAAGTAAGGTTCAATATTGTTGAGCCCATTCAGATAATGATATACGCTATTACCATAACCGTCAAACTCTGTGATCATACTTCCATCGAAAGAATCGCCCACTCCATCTCCGTTGATATCCACAATTCCCTGCATAGGATATAATAAGTTGTTGGGAAAAGGTACAGTGGTAAAATTACCATATCCATCGTTGTTAAGATACATGGTGTTATCTTCCCAGAGAGTCAGGTCCATGTCTCCATCCATATCATAATCAACAATATTTGGGAATGAAGCAACCGGTCCGGATAAAGGAAAGTCAGTTATAACTGTCACTGTCAAATCCGGTCGAATACATAGAATAGCTAGGTTGTATGGGGTCTCAAAACTTCGAAATAACAGATCCCTATTGCCATCTCCATTGAAATCAAAGTAATTTTCCAGTTGAAGAATATTTGCAACATTTCCGTTAAAGGAGCCGGATATGTCGATAGGCGCTAACTCTATAGGGCCGGAGCTACTGCATTGAATGATTTGAACACTCACATCATTCATAAAGCTAAAATCCAAACAGCCATCCTGGTTAAAATCCTCTCTTTGTGTAATCCAAAAATCTTCACATCCGTCCAAGACGTTTCAAATCTAATCACACGCACCTTGTAAATAGTGGATTCCTGGAAGGAATTTTGGCGATTTGAAATTTTAACCCCCTATT
>JAYTOA010000132.1:0-9568 GCA_043748015.1 Flavobacteriales bacterium | reverse complement strand
TGCTTGGTATTGGCATGAAGCCTTACGAATTAATGTTACAGTTGATGGCTAAGCGCGATGATCCATTCAGTGGTGGTCGCACTTATTACTGTCATCCTTCATTGCGCCGTGATGACATGCCAAAAATCCCGCATCAAAGTTCTGCTACAGGCATGCAGGCGATTCCAACAACGGGAATTGCACTCGGTTTGCAATACAAAGAACATCAAGGCCTAAGCGATGCTACGGCTGAAAAAGGAGTAGTCATTTGTTCGATTGGTGATGCGGCTATCACTGAGGGCGAAGTAAGCGAAGCCTTTCACATGGCCTCACTCAAGCAACTTCCAATTATCTATTTTATTCAAGACAACGAATGGGATATCAGTGCACATAGCTCTGAAATCCGATTTGGTGATGCCGTGACATTTGTGAAAGCATTTCCCGGAATTCGTGTGAAGTCGATTGACGGAACAGATTTCATTGATAGCTATAAAGTAATAGAAGAAGTCATCAATGATGTGCGAGACAATCGTCGGCCATGGCTGATCCACTGCAAAGTGCCGTTGCTTGGACATCACACGAGCGGTGTAAGAAAAGAATGGTATCGTGATGATTTAGAAAGCGCTGAAAAACGTGATCCTTTTCCGAAGTTTATCAAACAATTGCAAGGACTTGGATTTGGTGGTGCTGATCTCGAAAAAATCGTCAAAGATTCTCGCGCAGAAGTTGAAGTAGCTTATGCCGAAGCATTGCAAGCAGAAGATCCTCGGCCCTCCGACTTGTTCGATTATGATTTTGCACCAACACCTATAACAGAAGAAAAAGGTGAGCGTTCGCCGACAGGAAAGGAAGCAACAGTTATGGTTGATTCCGCATTGTTTGCTATGCAGGAAATCCTTGCGAAGCATCCGGAAGCACTTTTATATGGACAAGATGTAGGAAAAAGATTGGGTGGGGTTTTTCGCGAAGCAGCAACACTTGCTGAAAAATTTGGTGATGATCGCGTCTTCAATACACCTATACAAGAAGCATTTATCATCGGCAGTACTGTTGGAATGAGCGCCGCTGGCTTGAAACCAATTGTTGAAGTTCAATTTGCGGATTATATCTGGCCTGGACTGAATCAACTTTTCACTGAAGTAAGTAGAAGCTATTATCTCAGCAACGGCAAATGGCCGGTGAGTTGTGTGATACGCGTTCCGATTGGTGCATATGGCAGCGGCGGACCATATCACAGCAGTAGTGTTGAAAGTGTGCTCGCTAATATTCGCGGAATCAAAGTGGCGTATCCTTCAACTGGCGCTGATCTCAAAGGATTATTGAAATCTGCATTCTACGATCCGAATCCTGTTGTCATGCTGGAGCACAAAGGTTTGTATTGGAGTAAAGTGAAAGGAACGGAAGATGCGAGAACCATTGATCCTTCGGAAGACTACGTCATTCCATTTGGTAAAGCACGTACAGTGTTGAGTGCTACAGATGAAAAATCAGTCGCCGTAATTACTTATGGAATGGGCGTGTACTGGGCAAAAACCGCGGCGAAAGAATTACAGGGCCAAGTTGAAATCATCGATTTAAGAACCATCAATCCGTTGGATGAAGAGGCAGTTTTCGATGCTGTGAAAAAATGCAACAGATGTTTGGTGGTGACAGAAGAAACTCCGGCCAACAGTTTTGCGCAATCGCTAGCCGGTATGATTTCTGAGAAATGTTTCGAATATCTCGATGCGCCGGTTATGACAATTGGATCTGAAAATTTACCGGCAATTCCACTCAACTCTAGGCTTGAAGCAACAATGCTTCCCAATGCGACCAAAGTGCTCGAGAAATTGAAAGTACTTTTAGCTTATTAATTTTTGAAAAGCGAACTCACAATATTCAAACAAAAAAAATAAAATCATGAAAAAGTTATTCATTTCAATGATCACACTCACATGCTTGATCTTGACCAATGCTTCATTCGCTCAAACTTTCGAAGGAAAGATCAATATGAAAATGGAAGCGACGAATCTTTCCCCGGAAATGGAAGCGATGAAGTCCATGTTTGAAAGCGACATTACAACTTATACAAAAGGAGACAAATCGCGCACAGAAATGAAAAATCCTATGACCGGAAATATGTTCGTTATTACAGACATGACAAAGAAAGAAGTTGTAACATGCATGGACATGATGGGACATAAAACAGCAATTGTGACATCTATGGATGAATACATAGAACAGCAGCAAGGCAAGGACATGGAAAAGCCTGAATTCACTCATACCAATGAAACCAAAATGGTTGCCGGACACAAGTGCTACAAATCCATCATGAAATTGAAACACGAGAAAGAAACAATTGAAATGGAAATCTGGTGTGCGAAGGACATTGTAAATACCAATGCGCAATTCAATGAGATGCCGGGCATGCCTTTGGAATATTCAGTGGATGCAAAAGAATTCACGATGCACTTTTTTGCTACGGCCATTTCCAAGGAAAAAGTAGATGACAAAATGTTTGAAATCCCTGCGGATTTTACGAGAACTACTACCGAGGAATTTCAAAAGAAAATGACCGGAGGAATGGGGAAATAGATTTCTAAAAAATAGACGCTGTAGAAACAATGAAGAAGGCTCTACCCTATTTAGTGATAGGATTATTTCTGGTTGGTTATTATTACTTCCGCTATCGTCGTGCGCCCGAAATTGATTTCAGCACAATTGCAATTGTTGATGAAAGTGGTGCGAAAATATACGTGAAAGATGAGCTAGGCGAATACAGCACAGTGCATTTTTACGCCTCCTGGTGTGGCCCATGCATCGCTGAAATGCATAGGATAAAAGACAATTTCGAAATGCTGCAATCGCTTGGAATAAAATTTATTTTCATCACCGACGATTCAGAAGAACAGATTCAACGCACGAGAGAATTCATGCCTGATGAAATTTCATTTTTCAGAATAAATTCGCTGAATGAAGCGGGGATTTATACCCTGCCGACAACCTATATACTTAAAGGCATTGATGTGATAGAAAAACACGTTGAGGCCTTGGGATGGAACAACAAAGAAGAATTGAAAAAAATATTTACAATCAACTAAAAAATTGAGATGGCAAAAATCACGACAACACTTGACGGTATTGATACAACATTTGAATTAGGTGAACATGGACAAAGCATTTTGGATGCTGCTCTCGACTCAGGACAGGACGCACCATTCAGCTGCAAAGGTGGTGTGTGCACCACATGCATGGCTAAATTGACGGAAGGCACTGTGCAAATGGATGCAAACTATGCGCTGACAGATAAAGAGGTGAAACAAGGCTTTATACTTTGCTGCCAATCGCATCCTACATCTGACGTAGTTAAAATTTCATGGGACATTTGATAAGCATCAAAATTCTCCCATTCGGGAGTAACTAAATACTCAATGGCCATTTCTGTTTGTTGAATCCATTGTGATCAGCTAAATTTGATACAATGACGATTCGATTCACATTGAGTTTTTTCATCCTTGTTTCAATCCAACTTTTCATTGGAAGATTCGCCATTGCTCAAAGCACGCTTGCCCTTAAAAGTGGAACGATCACTTTCGACTCCAATGCACCTCAGGAAAAAATTCGTGCTGAAACGAATAAATTTTCCGGCCTACTAAACATGGAACAGAATTCTTTTGCGTTTTCGGTTGACATCCACTCTTTCACAGGCTTCAACAGTCCATTGCAACAAGAACATTTCTACGAAAATTACATGCAGTATGCAATCTATCCGCGTTCAACTTTCTCAGGAAAATTTATAGACAAATTCGACCCGAATGCGGTGGCACAAAAACTACGAGCTAAAGGTCAACTGGATATTCATGGGGTAAAAAAGGAAAGAATTATTGAAGTGAGTCTCACAAAATCCGGCTCCAATTATTTCATCGAATCTGAATTCAACGTTTTGCTGGAAGAGCACAATATCAGCATTCCCAAAATCGTATACCAGAAAATTGCTGAAAACATTAACGTCAAAGTGAAAGGTGAGTTTGCGAATAATTAATATCGTATGCATTGCTGTTTTTCAGGTCTTGATTTTCCTGAATTTCAATGCAGCAGATGCACAGATCCCACAATTCAAATCTATTGAAGTAACAACAAAAATTTCTGAAATCAGAGTGCTCAGGATTGAGCAGGATTCTGCCGGCTATGTGTGGCTGGGAACCAACAAGGGACTTCTGAAATTCAATGGTAAAGAATACCGCGAGGCCAATCTTGAATTCAATCTTCGCAACTCATCAGTGACTTCGCTTTTGATCACTTCAGCTGAAGTGATTGTCGGATTCGACAACGGACATATAGCGCGTATCAATCCACAAACACTAATGAGCATTGCGTCTAACAAAGTTTCCGATGTGGCCATCACATCCCTGGTGCAAAGCAACGACAAAGCTATTTGGGCAGGAACGGAAGGCCACGGGCTATTCAAAATTCAAAATTCGGAAATCACATCTTACACCACAACAAATGGACTTGCGGATGATTTTGTGCATGATCTTGCTATCATACAAAATAAACTTGCCGTTGCAACAGATCTCGGATTGTCGCTATGTGATCTTGATAATCCGATTTTCGATTGTAACAACTTTGGGACTGCACAAGGCCTGACAGACAATCTCATCCTCGCTTTAAAAGCCCAAAACAACGAAAACTTATTGATGGGTATGCAGAATGGAACGATCTGTTCCATAAATCTCCAAACGGGTAGCGTCGTTGATTTTGCCATGCTCAAAAATCTTGACCTATCTCCTGTCAAGAAAGTTTTGATCATTCATGACGACATACTTGCCATCACTGAGAGCAGCGGCGCTTACGTCATCGACGGTGCAGATAATATTCACGTGCAAAAATTCCTACTTCAACCTGAGAACCAAACTCACAGGATGCCACTCGATTGCCTTGTTGATCAAGAAGGAAATCTCATTCTTGTCTTCGGTGATAATCAACTTGTCATTGCAAATTTCACTATTCAATTCATTCGTGAGCATGATGAAGAATTATTCTCGGATGCTCAATGTCTTATTACTGATCGTCATGGTAATTTGTGGTTTGCAAACAATCATGGCATCTTCAAACATCAGGCGGAATTTTCTACAGATCAATACATTGAAAAATTTTATTCGACACCCGCAGGTATGAGCAAAATCATCGCTCTGTGTGAAGGATTAAATGACGAAATATGGTTTGGTTCATTGGGAGGTGGTCTCGGTGTCATCGATACAAAAAAGAAATCCATTAAATATTACAACGAAAAAAATGGATTGGTCAACAACAATGTTTTGTCTATTGCACGACAGGATAGCGTGATATGGATGGCAACTCTTGGTGGTGCAGCATCAATGAAAACCATAAATGGCAAACCTTCATTCGAAACATTCGATGCACGTTCTCCCCTTGGAAGCAATTACATCTATTCTGTATTTGTCGACAGCAGGAATACCGTTTGGTTTGGAACAGATGGCAACGGACTTGTTTCCTACCGCAACCAACAGTTCAATACTTTTTCGAATCAATACCATGACGCCGGCAAACACATCATCGCTGTTACAGAAGATCTCGACAACAACATCTGGTTTGCCAGTACCGACAAAGGTTTGCAGTGGACTGACGGCGAAATATTGAGAGCTGTAAAACTTAACACCAGTCGTGAAAAAGTTGAAGTCTTCGCTATTCAGGGTGATGACCTTGGAAATGTGATAGCGCTAACTTCCCTTGGCATAGCTGTATTGAATGACAACACCCCGCACGCAACGTTTCTAAGAACAGGTATTGACATTGATGCCAACTATCTGAATGTAATTTCAAAAGACAATCAAGGTCGAATGTGGCTTGGAACCGAAGAAGCAATGATTAGATACAGCGATTTCAATCTTGCACGAAACAATAAACCTTCGACACAAATTGAATCCATTAAAGTGATGTTGCTGATCGCTGACACGACTCAGCATGAATACACTCACGACAACAATCACTTCACGTTTCATTTCGCATCCATTTGGCTGCAGCAACCGGATGCTATTACCTTTCAATATAAGCTGGATGGCTTGGATCCTGAATGGATTACGACTCATGATTATTCGGCTGTTTTCCCCAAACTTGCTCCGGGTACTTATACTTTCATGGTTCGCTCCTCTCACAACGAAGATTGGGCAAATGCAATTATCAAGTCATATACTTTCAACATCAAAATTCCGTATTGGAATGAGACATGGTTTTATCTTCTCGTCTTTTTGGTGTTATCAGTAATTGTGTACCTGATTCTAAAAATTCGACTCAGCAGAATTAGAAAACAAGAATTGCTCGTAAGGGAAAGATTACAAAGTCAATTCGACATTCTGCGAAATCAAATCAATCCACATTTTCTTTTCAACTCATTTAATACACTCATTTCTGTAATTTCGATTGATCCGGAAGACGCCATCAGTTATGTTGAAAAACTTTCTGACTATTTCCGACTGGTGCTGGAGCAACGAGATAAAGATGTAATCTCCGTTAGTGAAGAATTGGTGATGGTCAAAAATTATTTATACCTGCAACAACGACGCTTTGGAGATAACCTGAAAGTGAATATTTCATTCGATGAAGAGGTACTCAATTCTTCTATTCCTCCAATGAGTTTGCAATTACTCGTTGAAAACGCTATCAAACATAATGTTGTTTCGAAGTCGCATCCTTTGACCATCGAACTGAAAGGCATTGGCAATACCATAACCATTGCAAATACGATTCGCGAAAAGATTACAAGAGAACCGAGCACAGGTATTGGTCTGAGCAATATTGGCCGCCGCTATAAAATTCTGTTCGAAAAAGAAATTGAAATATTGCACGATAAAAATGAATTCGTCGTAACGCTGCCGGTTATCAATCAACCCATTTATCCAACTCCACTAGAATAATAACGACCTTTATTTCAAATTGAAAGCATGCTAATTTTCATTCACATTCCATCCGCCATTTGTTTGCATACTTTTGAGATACTGATACATTCATCCAAAAGACCAAAATATATCTGATACGCTACCATGAATATTTTTCTGATTGAAGATGAACCATTGGCCGTAAAGCGCTTCAAACAATTGGCAGAAGCTCTTGACGTAAGTCTTAACATTTTGGGCGATGCAGATAGTGTTGAGTCTGCAAAACTCTGGCTCACGTCCAATCCTTCACCCGACATCATTTTCACGGATGTTCAACTCGCTGACGGAACTTGTTTCGATCTATTCGAAGAATACTACCCCAAATGCCCGGTGGTCTTTGTCACAGCATTCAATGAATATGCAGTCGAAGCTTTCAAAGTGAATGCGCAGGACTATCTGCTCAAACCTCTGAAGAAGGAAGAGTTGAAAGCAGCCATTGAAAAAGTGAGGCTGCGTTTGAAACCATCGCTCATTTCTATTGATTACGCCGCATTGGCAAAAGCAATTCTTGAAGAAGAACAAAAATTCGATCGACGCTATCTTATCCGATATGGTGAACAAGTGCGCACTGTGCAAAGTCATGAAATTGCATACATTTATACAATGCAAAAAGCGGTATTCCTTGTCCTCTTTACCGGCAAAGAATATCCTATGGACAAATCACTTGACCATCTTGAAAAAGAACTTGACCCAAAAATTTTCTTTCGCATCAATAGACAATTCATAGTGAATCTGAAAGCTATAGGCAATATGCATGTTGTTTCGAAATCGCGCGTGCAGATAGAGCTCGACCCCCGGTACAAGGCGGATGACGTGATAGTAAGCACAGAAAAATCTCCGCTTTTCAAAGAGTGGCTGGGAGGGAAATAATTTCAGAAATTCTAAAAACCCTACATTTCGAAAGCGACTTATGCAATCTGCAAATAATAATTCTAATAGCTAAAAAAAATGCATCATGAACGACGCCGCACTTCACCTACTCTTTAACCATCTACCTTCCATTGGTCAGATTACAGGATTATGTGTCCTTTTAAGCGGCCTATTTCTTCAAAAAAATACAACCAAACTCACCGGTGCCTGGATCATTTTCATTGCAGCGATTTTCGTCATCCCCGCCAATATGACGGGCGAAAATGCAGAAGAAATGGTGGAACACATTGATGGTGTGAGTCGCAAACTCATACATGAACATGAAGAAGCCGCCGGCTATGCATTCGTCCTGACGCTGATATCCGGCTTTTTTGCAATGAGTTTTATCGCGGTGTCTAAATACAAAAAACAACTGGCGAAATGGATGCTCGCCCTACTCTTTATTTCATGCGCATTCTCAATCAGTGCAATCATCAAAACGTCTCATGATGGCGGACTCATTCGTCATCCTGAAATTCATAATGATTTCAAGCCCGAGCATAATGAATCACATGAGTGAAATTCATCGAAGAAAATAAATCCAAAGAAGAAACAATAGCGACATGATTTTACATCACTTCGCGGCTGTCATCAATTTGTACTGTTTGAAAATTCCATTGGAATTCTCCACCTCAATTTGATAAACATAATTTCCTATCGACAATCCCATTGAAATTGGCGCAATCTCGAATTGGTGATCACCACCGGCTAGAGTTCCTTTATCCATTGACGATACTTTTCTACCGTTCAAATCATAAATGTCCAATCGAACCCGCGACGCAGATTTGAGTGTCAGTGGTATCGTAGTGAGTGCCGAATATGGATTGGGATAATTCTGTCCCAATACAAATTGACCACCCGTTTCAAGATCAATTCTTGGAACGCCTGTTGTGCCCTCACCTTGAACAGACACCTCAAGGAATGCATCATAACTAACACCATCAGCATTTGGCGTCAAAGTGGTTATTTGATAGTTGTATCCATCCACAAAAGCTCCGTCATTCGCAGGCTGTATCGGATCAATTCCGTTGACATATAAATCCGTATTCGCTAAATACACAGCGTCTTTTTCTGCTACCGGAAAAGTAAGTTGTGAAATTGCCGCATAAACTGAATTGACGTAAACCTGAAAATGTATATGACATACGCGACCTGGATACCATCCAGGCAGTATCGTAACAAACTCGACTTCACCATTGGCGTCAGTAATTTGATAGCCGCGCAAATAAGTAAGTCCTGCCTGGCCCGGATTAGTTGACACATTGTATCCTGAGTACTTTCCATCCTTGTCGCAATGCCAGATATTGACACGCAAATTTTCCATTGGCAAACAATTGCCAAGTCCTAGAATTCGCAATTTGAGATTCATCTGCGCACCCGTTTTATCTTCTCTGATATCCTGCCTGAAATAGAATGGATTGGTCGTTAAGTCAAGAGGAAAGGGCCCCGCAGTTTCTGTTGGAATAAGTACACATCCTCCACCTTGCATTGAAGGAGACTTGCTTTCTGATGGAACATTTGATTTAGATACAAATGGAACAACCGCTGCAAGTCCGACTAATCCTGTTGCCTTAAGCATGTCTCTGCGTTTCATAGTGATAAAATTAAATTTATAAAATCGGCGATTACGAAGTTATAGCATTTATTTATTGATTCTTTCGGAGTTTACAAGTAATTTGAAGCCATAGCAATAGTGACGCGGTCAAAGAGCCTTTTGCCAAAGTACCTTCGGTTGAGTTTATAGC
>JAYTOA010000131.1:0-2529 GCA_043748015.1 Flavobacteriales bacterium | reverse complement strand
CAAGATTCGCAACATGAGATTCTGGCAACATCGACTTTCTCGGTGATTGACTCTGTTCTTTTGCATTGGCCAAGCGGCTGGGTCGATGTCCATTACAACCTACCTGTGGATAGTTTCTATCACTTCATTGAAGGAGAAACATACGAGCCGATAATCAACGTTGTTGAAGGTTTGTTACTATGCGCAGGTGATTCAGTATTGTTGAGTGGACCTGACAATGCTATTGCCTATCAGTGGAGCAATGGAAGCAATGAGCAACACACCTACGCTACCGATGATGGTGAAATTACATTGACAGCAACGAGCGAGCTTGGGATTACAGGAAGTTCAAGCTTAACCATTGCTTCGCATCAAGCAGCTAATTTCGAAATTGTTTACGAGAATGTATCTTGTCAAGGATACGCTGATGGTGTGATAGAAGTAGTTGATGAAATGCAAATGTTAGACGCTGTAATATGGAATGCAACTACTCCATCATATCAGATTTCAGGACTGACTTCAGATATTTATTCGGCGGAAATAATCGATAACAACGGTTGTCACTTCAACATTGAAGTAGAAATTACTGAGCCTGAAGAATTGATTTTTTCGAATGTTCAAGAAAATATTTGTTACAACACACTCGCGTCAGTAGACCCAATTATTACAGGCGGAGTTGCACCCTACAGTTTAATCTGGCCATCAGATATTGACCCTTCTGCGTTGACAGCAGGCACTTACGTTGTGGTCGCTATTGACGACAATGGATGTTCTTCAAATGGCATTGTTTCAATTGGCTATTACACTCCAATGACCATGCTTTTCAGTTCCGATACCGCATGTTACAATGGATCGTCTGAAGTGAATTTTTCGATTATCAATGGAGAAGATCCAATTGAAAACAACCTAGGTATTAGCAGTGGTGATGAATTGACCAGTGGAAACTACAACATCACTTTTATTGATAACAACTCGTGCATACTTGATACAGTCATCATTATTGAATCGTATGATGAACTCATTGCGGAAAATGTGGTGATTCCGCCATCATCTACACTACCGGGAACAGCAACAATCATGGTAACGGGCGGCAATCCGCCGTACAGTTTTCTATGGACTTCAGGAGAGACATCCTCTATATTGAACTACGATGAAGCAGCTGTGAACTCTTGCGTTGTAACCGATGCTTCAGGTTGCACCGTTGCGACAGGTGCAATAGAACTGGTGCTGACGATTGCTGAAAATTTGCGACAAAATTTTCTCGTTTCTCCCAATCCATTTACAGATCATTTGATGATCAAAAGTTTTGAAAATATTCAACTTGAAATTTGTAATGCCCAGGGGGCTGTTATTGAAATTATTTCAACGCAACAGCATCAATCAACGATAGACACGAGTGATTGGGCTTCGGGAATTTATGTGCTTCGATCAGGGCAAGGTGCGGTGAGAGTGGTGAGAAAGTGAGTGCGAGTGCAGAGAGAGTGTGAGGAACAGTGTGAGAGCGCGCGGGCAGATTCTGATAAAATGAATTGGTTCACGTGTTCGGAAAGAGGCTCGCGCTAATTCATCAAATCTCCAAGTCACCAATTCACAAAATGCATTCGACACTCAAATCGCAAATCAAAAATCGCAAATGAGAAGAGTGAGTGTGAGGAACAGTGTGAGAGCGAGGACTGGAACGTGTTATGAAGAACGTACTCTCGCAAAGGAGATTCCTCGCTTCGTTTTTAGAATGCTTGAGCGGTGGATAATCATGAAGCAAAGGAGATTCCTCGCTTCGCGTCGGAATGACAACGCACGCACGTACTAGGAGGGAACACTGAGGCGCTTCGCGCCTCAGTGTTCCCTCTTCGCGAAGCTCATTCTGAAAAATGAATGATGCATCTACATGTAATTAGTAAGAAGAGTTGGTTATATTTTTAGGATATGGCCTTTGGAATAGAGATCGGCCCATGAACTATTTTTTGCCTTGATGATTGCTTCTTTTTTAGCTCGGGACAATCCTTTCATTTGCTTTTCACGCGAGATAGCTGCGTTGATGTCTCCAAATAATTCATAGTAGACAAGTTTCGACGTTCTGTATTTCTTCGAAAAGCCTTCGTGCATTTGGTTTTTATGTTCAAATGTTCTTCTAACCAGGTTATTGGTTACGCCAATATACAAGACAGAATTGCCCACGTTGGAAAGTATATAAACGTAATATAAATAAATCTTTTGCATGCCGTCATCTCAAATATGAAATGACAAATATTTCTCCGGAATTACGTAGGGTCTCGCCATAAAATATTTCACAAAAAATATTGGCGAGACATGACACAAGCGGCAGGCAACGCTGAGCGCACAATGCAAAAAATTTCACCGACCAAACCCAGCGGCATAACAAAAAATTATTTCACTCGAAGGAGACGGCGAGGCGCGAAGCGCCGAGCCGTCCCCCTCCAACGTGTGCGGTGTCATCCTATGTTCGCATTTTGATAAATCTTATGTTCGCTTCTTAGAATAAATAATGACGGAATGAAGAGAAGGAAGGGATAAAGATTAGGTCCTGTC
>JAYTOA010000130.1:0-15347 GCA_043748015.1 Flavobacteriales bacterium | reverse complement strand
TAGGTAGTATTGCTCAGGTTGAGAAACAATCCGATAGCACTTCCTGAAGTGAAGTTGCTCGCAGATAGATCGAGATATACATATCCGGCGCCTGTATTCATCCACACCCCTGCAATGGTGCAAGTCCCCGTGAAAGTTGGGGTAAATTGAACATTCGCTTGCGCTCCAACACATCCAAGAAATGAAGATGTCACATTCGTGAATGCACATATTCCGGCACACGCTGTGTTTTGGGTGATAGAAACAGTAGTATTGGTCGTATTGCTCACACATGGATATTGATCCAGAAGCAACCGCACTGTTCCCGTCATGTTGGATGTCCAAGTCATCGTGCTTGCACCAGGATTGACTCCACAACCGTCGTCGTCATAAGCAAGCAATGTTCCTGCCGGTGTGTAAAGCGAAAGTTGCGTATCATAAGTTGCTCCGCATGTAGAGAAGGTGTATGATGCACCGTTACAAACAGTAACGTTCAAATATTCTCCACCATAAACGAGTGGTACAGATACCGTGTTGCCCGGACCTGTTGGAGTTGCATTTACGTTGTAAAGCACATTGTTATTGGCACAAGCTCCGGTAGCTGCACAAGTTCCGGATTGTGTATTTGTAATTACAGCACAAGATGTGTTGGATGCACAGTTGTATTGATCTACAACAACATTGATTACACCGTCAAGTGTAGAAGTCCAGATGAGTAAAGAGCCTCCTGCCGCATTCGCGCAACCATCATCGTCATAAGCAAGAAAATTGCCAATAGCATCGAATAGCGTGATCTGCGAGTCCCACGTGGAAGTGCACGTTGAGAAAGTATAAGTAACACCCGTGCATACGGTTGCTGTAAGATACTCACCACCGAAAACACAATTGGCAGTTGCTACCTGACCATTGGTCGTCGTACTAATATCTTGATAAAATGTATTGTTGTTCGTGCATTGTGCATTGATAGCGGTTTGTTGGAAACCGATAATCAAAAGAGTAATACTTAAAACAATTGTGTAGTGTTTTCTCATACGTGATGTAGTTGTGGTTAAAAAAAAATCAGCCCGCGAAAGTATAAAAGGATGTTTAAATCCCTAATGCAGATTTAGCTTTTAACATTCCGGACGATCTGTAAGGAGATGTTTTATGCGCAAATTAGGTTGCATCACAATTGAGCGAGATCATCAAATCTTGTATTCTGATGCAGCCCAATGTGACCGCGCATTACATTTGGCCACTTCATTGAGTGCCCTCGATAAAATACAGATGCCTATTGCTGCAGAAATGGAAGAGTTTGAGAACTTCTTCAAAGCAGCTATGAAAAGTGACAACCTGTTACTTGATAAAATCACCCACTATATCATCAAGAGAAAAGGAAAGCAGATGCGTCCGATGTTTGTGTTTCTCTCCAGCAAGTTGTGTGGAGGAATCACACCAGCCACATACACTGCAGCATCACTCATTGAACTTTTGCATACCGCTACTTTGGTGCATGATGATGTTGTAGATGATGCAAACACGCGCAGAGGTTTTTTTTCTGTGAATGCATTATGGAAAAATAAAATCGCAGTGCTTGTTGGTGATTATTTGTTGTCACAAGGTCTGTTGATGAGTGTTGAAAATAATCAGTTTGAATTGCTTCGCATTGTTTCCAAAGCAGTGAAAGAAATGAGTGAGGGTGAATTGCTTCAACAGGAAAAATCACGACTGCTCAACATCAATGAAGAGGTCTATTACAATATTATTCGACAGAAAACTGCTTCTTTGATTGGTGCATGTTGCATGAGTGGCGCCTCGGCTGCCGGGGCTGAAAAGGTCAGCATTGATAAGATGTATGAGTTCGGAATAAACATCGGTCTTGCATTTCAAATCAAGGACGATTTACTCGACTACGGCTTTGGTGAAAATATTGGAAAGCCTACAGGAATTGACATTCAGGAGAAGAAGATGACGCTGCCTCTGATTTATACACTTCAGCATAGTTCGTCATCGGAGAGAAGAAAATTGGTGAAAATTGTAAAGCACCACAACACCGATAAAGAAAAGGTGAAAGCATTGGTTGCAGACGTTGTTGCTGCCGGAGGTATCGAATATGCAAGCCTAAGAATGGAAGCATTTCGCGACAAAGCTTTAGAATTGTTGTTTACCTTTCCCCAAAGTGAGACAAGGGATTCACTGGAAGCACTCGTGCATTTTACCATCAACAGAAAAAAATGAGATTCATATTTTATATATCAATTGGCCTTATGCTTTTTTCTTCCTGCAAAGAAAAAGCACCGGAAAGAAAGCCACCAAGCGACAAGGTAAAATTCGAATTACCCAACACAACAGAGGAGGTTGTAAAGCTCCATGAAGACGGTTCACACAAGTATTCTGTATTCACCGATAACGATTCTAAAAAGAAAATTGCCGAAGTAGAATTTCATCCCAATGGCCAACCGAAAATTCAAAAAAACTTTGTCAACGATACTTTGAATGGCGAATCATGGTGCTATTACGAAGATGGAAAACCTTGGAGTTTAAACACCTTCAAATCTGGTGTATATGAAGGCCAATACAAGACTTGGCATGATAACGGGCAACTCAACATCAATGGATTCTATAAAGAAGGCAAAGAGGATGGCGAGTGGTTTACATATTACCCCAACGGCCAGTTGAACACACGCGGTGCATATCGCAATGGCGAGAAAGTAGGCGTTTGGTCATCGTACAACATGGAAGGTTCTTTGCGCCGAGAACAGGATTTTTCGCAAGAGAAGTGACATGCTATTGTATAAGTCTGTTGCCTCATCTGCATGAAATAATTTCTTAAAGCCATCCTCTACAAATTCTCCTAATGAGGCAGTGGAATCGAATTTCCGGGATGAGCATATTGAGATTCCTCACTTCGTTTTGCATACACAGGGACATATTCGTACGCGAGTGATGTTGAGGCACGAAGCGTCACACCATCATTCCTTTTATTGACGTGTGCTGTCCCAAAACCAAGTGAGGGATCTCCCCGAAGTGATTGTAAGGAATTATTTTTTCTATTGCCGGCCGACATCGCTTTTAATGAATTCCTGCTAACACCGCGCTGTTCGCATCCAACAGTGATCACCGAAATATCACGCCACCTAAAAAATATTTTTGTAACTGGCGTAGTTATCGCCTTGCAACATGGCGCGAATACTTTTTTCTCTTTACTGCATGCTCTTTTCCGGCTTACTTATGGCTGCCGACACGGGCATTTCACGCAATGAATACATCGGTATGTGGAAAGATGAAGCCATCTTTCAAATGGCCGAGCACAAGATTCCTGCGAGCATCACATTGGCCCAGGGCATTCTCGAAAGTGGCGACGGAAATAGTCGTCTGGCGCGCGAAGGCAACAATCACTTCGGTATCAAGTGCCACAATGAATGGACAGGTAAGCGCATTTACGAGGATGATGATTCCAAGCAGGAATGTTTCCGTCAATACAACAATGCCAAGGAATCTTATGAAGACCACTCGCTTTTTTTGAAGAGAAAGCGTTATGAATCACTTTTCACTTTGCAACCTGACGACTATAAAGCATGGGCCAAGGGATTGAAAGAATGCGGGTACGCCACCAACCCGAAGTATCCACAGTTGCTCATTGGCATCATCGAAGAATTCAAATTGCATGAGTACGATAAGAAGGGAATGGAATTCATCGAGAAAAATCGATTGCCTGATCGCGTTGGAAATGTGAACACCGCTTCTACCGTTTTAGCGAATGGAAACGCCGAGAAACCAAAGAGCCGTCGTCGTCGTGGAAATGAACAACAGGAGGACCGAATTACCATCAATGTAGGTGGCGGAAGAACAGTTCTTAATTCAGATAACGGCATCAGATATGTCGTTGTGAAAAGTGGCGACACGCCAAAATCCATTGCCGATGATTTCGATCTCCATGTTTGGATCATTCGCCGCTACAACGACCTCAGTGAAAGCGATACCATCCGCGAAGGGGACATCATCTATCTCCAACCAAAACGAAACACCGGCACCGCAAATTCATACATGGTAAAATCAGGAGACTCGTTGCGATCTATTTCTCAGAAGTACGGTATCAAAATGAAAAAACTGATGAAGTACAATGCGCTTGATTCAGATCGCACGCCGCCTGTTGGCTCGTCTCTGAAGTTGAAGCGATAGTCACGTGGTATGCGCGTCTCTTCAGTAGGAACTCGAGTTATTGGTTATTGGGTTATTAAGTTATTTGTGCCGCTTCCCTGACCTTGAAGTGCTGCTGGATAATTGAGTTATTGGTTATTGGGTTATTAAGTTATTCGTAGCGCGCGCTTGACCGTAAAGTGCAATTTTTCGTCGTGATAATAGCCAAATCTTGAAGTGCATTTCATTGCTTGTGGCATTCTCAGACTGAGGAATTTTATCTGGCAAAATGAAAGAATAACCGTGACGCTTGTTGCCTTTGTTCCTCTCAATAACACAAAGTGATTGTCCGCAATGCTACCGTAATTACACATCAAACTGAATCTGCGATATGGATGTTCTTTATTCAACCCCGTTGGGGTTGTAATCCGCGGGGATATTCTTTCACCATGGGATTTATCCTGTGGTCATGCGCGCCCCCCGGCGTTGGCAACCCCAAAGGGGTTGAATTAATTCTAACGAATAAGACTTAGATGTAATAGTGCACCCGCAGCGGCGGACATTGCGGATAATCATTTAACACAATAACCAGTAACCCAATAACAGGCAACAAAAAGAGAGTAACCCTGATCTGTGTTGCCTTTGCTCCGCGCGATAACCTAATAACCCAATAACTCGCAACAAAAAAGAGACGCAGATGCGTCTCTTTTTTTGTTGCCCGACCAGGGTTCGAACCTAGACTAACTGAACCAAAATCAGTTGTACTGCCATTATACTATCGGGCAATTTTGCTTTTCTTTCAAAGCGGGCGCAAATTTAATCATGAGTGCGTACTAAACAAGTGTTTTTACCTTCGCTTGCACAATCATTCCAAATAAGTGAAGAAAATTCTCAATTATATCGGCGGAAAACTAGTGGAACCCGCTGGAAGCAAATACCTTGATAACATCAATCCGGGCACGGGAAAAGTCTATTCACTCATTCCCGATAGTGACGAAACGGATGTAGAGGCCGCGTTTCAAGCTGCGAAGGCCGCTTTTCCTTCATGGAGCAACACATCAGCCGACGAGCGATCGAAAATCATGGTGCGCATTGCCGACCTCATCGCGCAAAACGCTGAGAAACTTGCACGCGCAGAAAGCGAGGACAACGGTAAGCCTGTTTCACTCTCGCGCTCCATGGACATACCTCGTGCAGAGGACAATATGCGATTTTTCGGTACCGCAATTTTGCATTGGTCGTCTGAGTCGCACATCATGGAGAACAGAGCTGTCAACTACACAAACCGCAAACCCATCGGTGTTGTTGGCTGCATTTCACCGTGGAATTTGCCACTGTATCTTTTTACATGGAAAATTGCGCCGGCCATTGCAGCCGGAAATTGCGTCGTCGCCAAGCCCTCGGAAATCACACCGATGACAGCCTTTCTCTTTTCCGAATTATGTATTGAAGCGGGCTTGCCGGTAGGTGTGCTCAATATCGTTCATGGACTCGGACCAAAGGCCGGTCAAGCCATTATCGCTCATCCGAAAATCAAAGCAATATCTTTTACCGGTGGCACCTCTACAGGTGCGCACATTGCAGCTACTGCAGCTCCGGTGTTCAAAAAACTTTCACTCGAGCTTGGCGGAAAAAATCCCAACATCATATTCGATGATTGTGATTTCGAAAAAATGTTGAAGACCACGTTACGTTCATCGTTTGCCAACCAGGGACAGATATGTTTGTGTGGATCACGCATCATTGTTCAACGAAGTATCTATGAAAAATTCCGCGATGCATTTGTTGCGAAAGTGGCGCAGATGAAAGTAGGCGATCCCATGTCGGACGAAACAAAAACCGGCGCAGTAGTGAGTGAGATGCACATGAACAAAGTACTTGCATACATTCAATTGGCGAAGGAAGAAGGAGGGAAAATTTTGTGTGGGGGTGAAAGAGTATCACTCACTGGAGAACAGGCTGGCGGGTTTTATATTCAGCCTACAGTCATCGAAGGCCTGGGTCCAAATTGTCGCACCAATAAGGAAGAAATTTTCGGGCCGGTTGTCACCATACAAATTTTCGATACAGAAGAAGAAGCGGTACAACTTGCCAATGCTACAGATTATGGATTGGCGTCATCACTCTGGACATCCGATCTCAATCGTGCGCATCGTGTTTCAGCACAATTAGAAAGTGGAATAGTCTGGGTAAATTGTTGGCTGTTGCGAGATTTGCGCACACCTTTTGGCGGCGTAAAAAACTCAGGTGTCGGTCGCGAAGGCGGTTGGGAAGCCTTGCGCTTCTTTACTGAAGCACAGAATGTGTGTATTGATTTGAGCTAGTCATTGAATTTTTGCAGGCATCCGGGAACCGTTTCCAATGCTTTCACGTAGATTTTTAGAGATTTATTTTAGTTGATTCAGAAAAAATCTGAAATTCCTTCCGCATAAATCTACGTGCAACAATCGCTCTGATCACATCGGGACAATCACCTCGTCAAGCACAATTCAATTGTTATTTTAAGCATAAAAAAAAGCAGCCACCTTTTCGTGTCTGCTTCATGTTGTTTTGAATGGACTCAAGTTTCGTTTCAGTTAAACCGTCCGTCAAAAATCTTTTTTCGATTTATAGCCATTCGTAAAAAACCAACCCAATCTTTTGTTAAGCCAATTTTCAAATGCATTGATGTAATTCATTTTTAAAGTAGATTAAAGGATTAATAGTAATCAAATATAGTTCAAGGTGTTGTTCTGAGTTAAAAGAATGCAGTAATTCTTAGTTAAATACTAAATACCAAAAGAAGCTTTCAACCATGATGTGTTGTCAATTGGGCATAGTGATTGTCCGCAATGCTACGGTAATCACACATCAAACTGAATCTGCGACGTGGATGTTCTTTATTCAACCCCGTTGGGGTTGTAATCCGCGGGGATATTCTTTCACCATTGGATAAATCCCATGGCTAAGACATTCGAACCACGAAGTGGTTTTCCCCGGATGTTCAATTCTCTCAATAGACAGCTAGTGAATTGCATTTTCGATCTTCAAGTAAGTCAGACCGCATAACTGCGAAGCAGTTCGAATGTCTTAGCCACAGGATTTATCCTGTGGTCATGCGCGCCCCCCGGCGTTCGCAACCCCAAAGGGGTTGAATTAATTCTAACGGATAAGACTTAGAAGTAATAGTGCACCCGCAGCGGCGGACATTGCGGATAATCATTTAACCTAATAACTGAGTAACTAACCACTGATCAATTACCGTCGAAAATTGATTGGGATAGTATATTGAAACCTCACGGGTTTTCCATTTTGCATGGCAGGTTGAAAGCCGGTCAACATTCGTATTACCCTTAATGCTTCTCTGTCAATTTCCGGTGCAGCCGCAATACCACGCAACACTTTATGTCCAGTGCATGTTCCATCCTTTTCTACCACGAAAGAAATATAGACTCTCCCTGAAATGCCTTGCTCAATACAAGATTTAGGATATTGAATATTTGTAGAAATAAATTTCATTAGCGAATCGGCACCTCCAGGATATTCAGGCTCTTTTTCTGCGAACGTCTCTGGTTGATTTTCTACAGTCTCTTTTACCTCTGGTGAAGGTGAAAAAACTTCTGTCTGCGAGAGCACGTTTTGATACGTTATCATCAACAAGACAAGTGCGATAACACGAAATATTCTTTTCTTCATGATTGAATTATCTGTAGAACAAAGCTAGCAAACGTTTACTTCTCTTCCCATTTCGTTTTTACTTTTACCATCATGCAAATTGCTTTTCTAATCGTAGGTATTGTTATTGGTTTTCTCGCAGCCTGGTTTTATTTTAAGATGAAATCCGCGCAGCAGGTCAATGCAGGAATTCAGGATCATCCTGTAGTTCAGGAATTGCGCAAAAGCAATGAAGTCTTATCGAATGATGTAATCACAGAACGCAATGCAAAAGTGGAAGGACTTCGTTCGCTTTCTACTGCTGAGGCAAATCTCGCTGCAATGCATGTCAAATTGAAAGAGCAGGAGCAGGGCATTCAGAAGATCCGCGAAGATTTTACCAAAGAATTTGAAAATCTCGCCAACAGAATTTTCGATGAGAAATCGCAAAAGTCGACACAACAAAACAAAGAGCAATTGGATCTTGTGCTGCGTCCATTGAAGGAAAAGCTCACCGATTTTGAAAACAAAGTCGAGAAGGTTTACAACGAAGAAAACAAGGATCGCATCAATCTGAAAGCCGAGATCAAATTGCTTTCTGAAATGAACAAGCAACTTTCGAGTGAAGCAAATAATCTAGCTACAGCATTGAAGGGCGACAACAAATCACAAGGCAATTGGGGCGAATTGATTCTTGAGAAAATATTAGAGCGCAGCGGACTTGTAGAAGGAGTAGAATTCAAAACACAAACCACAACTACAAACGTCAACGACGAAACAATACGTCCTGACGTTGTGGTTTTTCTTCCGGAAGAAAAGCATCTCATCGTCGATAGTAAAGTTTCGTTGATTGCATACACGTCAATGGTGGAAGCGTCATCCGACGAAGACAGACAACGTTATTTAAAAGCACATTGTGAAAGCGTTCGTAGTCATGTGAAGCAATTAGGTGATAAGAATTATCAAACAGCACGTGGATTCAATTCGCCTGATTTTGTTTTGCTATTCATGCCAATTGAAGCCGCTTTTTCAACAGCCATGCAAGCTGGTGATGACCTCTATAATTATGCATGGGATCGGAAGATTGTCATCGTTTCTCCAACAACCTTGCTTGCTACGCTGCGCACAGTTTCCAGCATCTGGATGCAGGAAAAAAGAACGCGCAATGCAGAAGCCATTTCTGATGAAGCCGGAAAACTCTATGATAAATTTGTGAGCTTCACAGAAGATCTTTTGAAATTAGGTGTTGGTTTGCAACGCTCACAAGAAGAATATGCGGAAGCGATGAAAAAATTATCCGAAGGCACAGGAAATTTGGTGAGAAGGGTAGAGAAGATCAAAGAACTTGGAGCAAAGAACAGCAAGCAAATGAATCAAAAATTAGTGGAGCGTTCTGCTGAAGATTGAAGAATGAAAAATATATTCATTTATATAAGTTTAGTAGTGCTCATCGCAGGATGTGCGACAAGCGAAACTGTTCAGAACGGCTCCTACAAATATCTCTATGATTACGAGAGTCGGGATCTTCATCCCGAATATATTGTCTATCATCATGCTGATGATTCGAGCACAGTTTTTTTTAGGGTTCGTTCATCGGAATTGCTCTATGCGCGAAGTGGATCTTCTGCACCTTTCACTGCCCGTGTTCAAATCAAAACGACCATGGCAGATGCGAATGGTGCAGCGGGAGATACAACAGTGATGAATATTGTTGATCAGTCGAAATCGAGTCAGGGCTGGCTTCTTGGATCATATCGCGTAAAAATGCCTGTGGGATTCTGGAACGTTTTGATTGAATTCAGTGATGAAACAAAAGGTCTCGTCCAGCCATCTTATTTACGTGCAGACAAAACGACTATCTACACATCACAAAATTATCTGGCGAAAAAAATGGATATCAACGAACCTCTTTTCGGAGGATTTGTTTCATCAGGAACTGTTGTTCTCGTCGAATCTAAACGTAACCGTCGGCTCAGTCAACCGAAAATTTTGCGTTTTCCCGGTGAAGCAAAATTGCCGCCACCACCTTTCAGCAGTGCGGGTCCGGAAATGCCTGACATGACCAAAGCAACAGAAGAAATCCTTTCCATTGACAGCAATAGTGTCTGGAATTTTGTGGCTGAAGGCGGCAGCTACTTCATCACGCATGATGCATTCCATAAAGCAGGTATCACCATTAAAACAGCAAATGATTACTACCCGGAGATCAAGGCAATCGAATCACTGCAATGGCCTTTACGCTATATCACTACGAAGACCGAACACGAGGAAATAGTCAAGAATTCCTATCCGAAATTGATGATCGACAAGTTCTGGGTGGAGTGCGCAGGCAACAAGGATCATGCACGTGAACTGATCAAAATTTTCTATAGCAGAGTAGAGGAAGCCAACTATTATTTCAGTACGTACACCGAAGGGTGGCGCACCGATAGAGGAATGATCCACCTTGTGTTTGGCAATCCATCGAAAATTACTCGATTCAATGATTCAGAGACCTGGCAATATGGAGAAGATGGTTCCGCGGGCTTGCTGTCCTTCGTTTTTCGCAAAGCAGAATCACCCCTAAGTGGAAATGTTTATGTTCTCGATAGAGATCCCGGTTTCAAACAATACTGGGAAAAGGGTGTCCAAACCTGGCGTAATGGAAGAGTTTACAGTGATTAATAAGCACCGGTTTGGAGTGTGAGTTCAATCCCCTCAATTCTCACTCTCACACTATTTTCAATGTGAGAACCGTGGGGCGAATAGCTATGTGCCCCTCAATCCCGCAATCCTATAAATGAAAAAAGCCATCTCCTGAGAGACAGCTCTTTTCAAAATGCTTTATAGAAATTAAATTATTTCTTCTTTCTGCCCGTAACTATAAACTCTGTACGACGGTTTTCTTCGTGCTTTTCTTCACTGCAGAAAACGCCATCCGAACAATTATTGAGCAATTCACGCTCGCCATATCCTTTCGAAACAATAATGGAGCGAGGAACCCCTTTTTTCACGAGATAGTCTGTAACCGACTTCGCTCGCTTTGATGAAAGATCTTCATTGTATTCGTTGCTACCTCTGCAATCTGTATGGCTGCGCAATTCAAATTTCAACTCGGGATTGTCTTTGAAAAGCGTTACGAGATTGTCGAGATATGGAATTGCATCATTGCGGATATCCCATTTGTTATAGTCCCAATGGATTTCAGGAAGTTCGTAGATCCCTTTGATACCAACTTTTCCACCTTTGCCTCCTTTTCCATCACCACCATCGCCGCCATCGCCACCATCTCCACCATCGCCGTTCTTTTGGCCGCCATTGTTTGCGTTAGGATCGGTGATATAGACTTCAGTCATCTCGATGGTCTTATTGATTGGGTTTTCACCCGTCTTCGTATTCACATTATCCGTTTGCTTGAAATATCCTTCAAGGTCAGCAATCATTTGGTAGTCTTTACCTTTTACAAGATCGGCTGTGAATTTGCCATTGCCATCGCTGATCACCATTTGCTCTGTGCCATCGGTTAGATTCTTGATGGTAATATGCACACCACCAAGTGGAAGCATACTGTCTTTTCCTGTAACCAAACCATTCAGAGTAACCTTAGAATCATCATAAGTGAAACTATAAATCTTGTCTGAACCATATCTGTCACTTGTGAAGTAGCCGGTCTTTCCGTCTGTATTCCAGATCAAACCAAAATCATCAGTCGATGTATTGACCGGATAGGAAATGTGAACAGGTTTTTCCCAAACACCGTTTTTGCGCATGGAAGAAAGAATGTCCAAACCTCCTAGACTTTGATGAGCATCACTGCTGAAATAGAGCATGTCGTCACTCTTGATAGAAGGGAAAACTTCATTTCCTTTAGAGTTCACATTGCCTCCAAGATTCTTTGGAGTACTCCATGAGTTGTCAGAGAATTTCGATTCCCAGATATCCATTTCACCAAATCCGCCAGGCATATCACTTGCAAAATAAAGTGTTGTGCCGTCAGTAGAAAATGTGGAGTGAGCGAACATATATTTTGCATCACAAAAAGGAATCAATGTTGCTTTTTCCCATTTGCCATCACCGCCCATTTTGCTAGTGTAAAGTTGAGTAGTACTTGTTTTCTGATCATTACCAGCCAAAGCACCGCCATTCAGTTGGAAACTGCGTGTGAAAACCATTGTTTGGCCTGAAGGAGCAACTGCTGCAACGGCGTCATGGTATACACCATTCACAACTTCTAGAGGTTCAGGATTAGACCATGAAGCTCCTTCCAATTTAGTGAAGAAGAGATTGGTATAAGCGCGATCTGTGTAAGGATCTTTTTCGCCTTTTCCACTTGGACTGGTAACTATCAATCCTCCATTGTATGGGTAAGGAGCAAAAGCTGATTCTAACACAGGAATGTGAACAGGCTCGATCATGTAAAGCAATGAATCGCCCTTCATTTTCTCAACGTTCTTGCAACTGGCAAGTAGTTCTTTGGCAATTTGATTTCCACCATCACGGCTAATAATACCTTCAAGAATAACTTTTGCATCGCTATATTTCTCCACGCCCATCAAAGCTTTCGCATAGTTGATGCGGTCTTTGTCGGAATTGTCTGTATAGATTGTAGTCAACTCATAAGTTGATTGGGCCAATTCAAAGTTGTTCACCTTGAGATAGCTTTCCGCAAGTTTGCGACGAGCGTCTGGCTCATCCTTCTTGGCAACACCTTTTTCCAGGAAATAGATAGCGTCGTGATATTGCAGGTTGTCATACGCTTCTTTTCCATTCTTCACGTAAAGTGAAGCGCAGCTACCAAGCACGACGCTTGTCATTAGCATTGCAAAGACGCGAACCATATTGATACTTTTTTTCATACTTCTTTTTTAACGGTAATGTTCTTTCTGATTTGAATTAGAAATAGCGAGGTGATCTTGATTTGAGATTAACATCTTTACCAAAATCATAGCCCAACATTACCTCATGTGAGTTACTACTGTAATTTGAAAGAGCAGACAAAGTGTAGTCGAAGGCATATCCAACTCTCAATTGAGAAGAAATATTCCATTCTACCATAGCAATCAGTGCATCGCCTGTTCGATAGCCTGCACCTACCCAGAATTTATTCATGAAAAGTGCATTGCAATTGAGATCCACTTCCACTGGCGCATTGCCTTGGTATTTTACGAGGATGCTTGGTTTGATTGCTACTTCAGGGGATGGAGTGAGGATAAGTCCTGCATTCACATACATGTGAGCGCGATAAAAGCTATTCATCCCGGTGCTGTTGTAGCTTATTTTCTGGTCAGCAGCAAACAGGGAAGGTATGGAAACTCCTGCAAACCACTTACGCTGATAGTAGTAAAGTCCGGCTCCGAGTCGTGGTACAAATGTTCCGGCAATATTGGCTGCATAAACCGGATCATCAACATCACGGATAATAGCATCGGTAAGATTCGCGCTATACCTGGTACCACCAAGTCTCAAACCCATGCTTAAAAAACCGGCGCCAAGTGATACTCGCGTTGCAACATTGCCCGATATATCAAGCTGATTGGTAAGTCCAATGGCATCATTGGACATGTTCAATCCAACACCCATTTTACCACCCATCACCGGTCCGTCAAGACAAAGTGTTTGAGTGCGCGGTGCCTTGTCAAATTTTACCCATTGACTTCTGTGCAAGATGCTTGTGCTCCAGTATGGATGTGTGCCTGCATAGGCGGGGTTCAATACAAGTCCATTGAACATGTATTGGCTGATCATGAGTTCTTGCTGAGCTTGTGCTGCACCAGCGCCTATGATCAAGATGAATATTGCTATATATTTTTTCATAATTCCGGATGTCATTTTTGTTCAAAAAAGTTATTCTTCAATTTTGATTGGGATTATTCTCTTCTAAGATCGACGTATGTGCTGATTTCTTTACTACATCCTTCGAAAGTGATGAAGTAAGTTCCGTCTGCCAACGTGCCACCGCCATCATCCTGACCGTACCATTCGTTGGCATAGTTCGTTTTGCTGTAAACCAGATTACCCCATCTATTGTAGACTTTGAAGACATTGCCTTTGCAGAATGTTACACCATCGATAACATAAAAATCGTTGAACCCATCACCGTTAGGTGAAAGTGCAGTGAACAGTTTGAGATCTTTAGGTGCAGTGATAGTGATGGTAGTATCCGCAGCGCAACCATTGGCGTCCAGTACTGAAACAGTGTACGTTCCGGCAGATAAACCGCTAACGCCATTTGTGTTTTGACCGGTGCCCTCAGGTGTCCATGTATAAACATATTGAGGTGTACCACCGAGTACTGTTACTTCAATGGCTCCATCATTTCCATTTGGAACGCTAATATTGAATAAGCCATGTATGCTCACTTCCACGTCAAGAGTCAAAGCTGAAGGTTCAACAATTGTGACAGTTGCGCTAGCCGGACAACCTGCACCATCAGTAACATTGATCGTATAAACTCCGGCTGGCTGATTGGAAATTGTAGTTCCTGTGCTGATTTCAGTACCGTTTGAATTCAACCAGCTATAAGTCACAACCGGCGTCCCACCTACCGCAATCGCTGTTGCTGAACCAGTGCTGTCTGCATTACAGGCAATGTTTAATTGCGTTGTTGTAACACTAACTCCCGGAGCATCAAGAATGGTATAAGTTTCTGTAATGGTACATCCAATTGCATCTGTTAAAGTGAGTACATATTCTCCTGCGCAGAGGTCTGTAATGTCTTGAGTAAGTTGTCCGCTTGCCCAGAAGAAAGTGTATGGAGGGAAACCACCGGAGAATGTTACATCAACAGATCCGTTGCACAATCCACATGTAGCATTGGTAGCTGCGGCCTGTATGTCAAGCGGTGCATTCACGTCGATGGTAACACATACATTTTCAGTGCAGCCATTGCTGTCAGTGACTGTAACGCAATACTGTCCATCTGTTGTTCCGATGATGCAAGCACTTGTAGAACCATTATCCCATAAGTAGGTATAATTTCCGCTTCCTCCGGTCACATCAGCGCAAAGATCAACATTGCCAATAGCGCAATTGTAATTCTGAGTGATGGAAACCGTGAGAACTTGTGGCTCGACAATCGTGTAAGTTACTGTTTCTGTGCAACCGTTCGCGTCAGTGACAATTACGGTGTAATCACCACTGCATAGATCGGTCAACGTTGAGGTAGTAGCAATAAAGCCATCTGGCCCATTCCATTCGTATGTATATCCATCCAATCCCGGATCACCTCCTGCAACTGACAATGAAATGGTTCCATCACACTGACCGAAACATGAAATGTTGAATCCTCCATCAAACGAAGACAAAGTAGCGTCAACAATAATTGGTGTTGGCTGGATCAATTCAAAAAACAGTGTAAACTGACAGAAATTGGCATCCACCACTAGTACATCGTATTCACCAGCGCCTAAGTTTGTTTGATCTTCATCACCTACAATGACACCATCTCCATGCCACTCGAAAGTGTAAGGTTCAACACCACCGGTTACTGTGATGTCAATTGAACCATCAGTTGCGTCATAACAAGAAACGTTATAAAGGTCATGATAAATTGAAACGATACCAGTCACGTCAAGCGGAGTATCCGGCTCCGTGATTTCAAGACAATTTTGCATCGTGCAACCATTGGCATCAGTTAC
>JAYTOA010000129.1:0-43135 GCA_043748015.1 Flavobacteriales bacterium | reverse complement strand
CAATACCAATACGGTGTTGAACATGGCGGGTAATCTGACCATCGATGCGTCATCAAATATGTATCTCGATTTTGGTGGTATGGTGATGAATACCAACTTCAATGTACTAGGTGGTGTCACCCTCAATGGTAACCTGTCGCTTTCCAGTATTGCAGCAAGAGATATGTATGTAGGCGGCGATTGGACAGCCAATACAGGTTCTTTGTTCAATGCCAACACTAGAGCGGTATTCCTCAATGGAACAGGTACTCAGAATATCGGCGGAACGCTTTCAAGCACTTTCCCTTATTTGTTGTTGAATAAAACAGCGGGCAATGTTGTCCTTGGAATCAATACATCGGTTTCAAACACACTTACTTTCCAGGCGGCCAACGTTGCAATTATCAACACCGGTGCATTCCTGATGATTGTGAGCAACAATGCAACGGCAGCTGTTGTCAGAACCGGGTTGGGTCACGTGAACGGTACTTTGAGAAGAGCTGTGGCGACAGGAACAAACACATACAACTTCGCTATTGGTGATGCGACGAATTATACACCGGCATCTCTTGTATTGACAGGAGTTACGGTTGGCGGTAACATGGACATGTTTACTTCGACACCAGATCATCCGCAATTGGCAACGTCAGGGTATGATGGTGCCAAATCGGTGAACAGGTATTGGACGCTCTCACAGAGTGGTGTGACTTTGACAAGCTATAATCCAACCTTCACTTTTGTGGCGGGCGATCTTGATGGCGGAACGACAACAGCAAATTTGCTCGTTGCGAAATACGAATCAAGTGCATGGACATTCCCAACAGTTGGAACGAGAACAGCAACTACAACACAAGCGACAGGCGTTACCGGATATGGAGAATTTGCTTTGGCAGAATGTAAAGTGCCGGCAACATTCACCGTTTCAGGCGGTGGTAGTTTCTGCTCCGGCGGTTCAGGGTTGACAGTTACATTGAGCGGCTCTGAGACTTTCGCAAGTTATCAATTGCGCATCAATGGCTTTGATAGCGGCTCTCCTGTTGTGGGAACGGGAAGCGCCATCAACTTTATCAATCAAACTGCCCCAGGTATTTATACTGTTTATGCATACAATACAGGATCAGCCACCTGCAATGCGGTCATGACCGGAAGCGCAACAATAACAGTGAATCCAACAGTTACACCTTCAGTTTCCATAGTCGCTTCTCCGGGAAGCAACGTGTGTGCCGGTACATCTGTAACATTCACTGCAACTCCGCAGTTCGGAGGAACTACACCTTCGTATCAATGGAAAGTGAATGGATCGAACGTTGGAACGGATACTACGGTTTACTCAAGTTCAACGCTAGCGAACAATGACGCAGTAACTTGTGTCATGACAAGCAACGTTGCCTGCGGTTCTCCGCTTGTTGTGACGAGCAATGCAATCATCATGACCATTGTTGCGAACCTTGCTCCTTCCATCTCTATCTCAGCTAATCCGGGAGCAACAGGATGCGCTGGATTTGACGTAACGTTTACTGCAACACCAACAAACGGGGGCATTACACCAGCCTATCAGTGGAAACTGAACGGTGGCAACGTGGGAACAAATAGCAACACTTACACGAATGGGACGCTTACAACAGGTAATCAAATCACATGTGAATTGACAACCAGTTATCAATGTCCAACAACGCCAACTGCTACAAGCAATACTATCACAATGACAATGACACCGTCACCTTCGGTATTTGCAGGAACAGCAATGAGTACTTGCGGAACTGCAGCTTACACTTTTTCGAATGGAGCTTCCAATTCCAACACAGCTTCGATTTTATGGACACATAATGGCGCGGGAAGCATCACAGCCGGTGCCACCACGCTCACACCAACATACACACCTGTAGCCGGTGACGTGAACAATACTGTTACGTTTACCCTTACCGGAACCGGTAATGCGCCTTGTGCGAGTCAAATTAGTCAGGTGACATTATTCGTGAATCCATTGGTGCTTTATTATCTCGATACAGATGGTGATGGATTTGGTGATCCGTTGAGTTCTCCGGTTGCCGCTTGTTCTCCACCTATTGGAAGAGTAGCTAACAACACCGACTGCTGTGATACTAACGCGAACATCAACCCATTGTGCGAATGGTGGGCAGATATCGATGGTGATGGTTATGGTTCATTTATTTTTGATGTTGGTTGTGCTTACCCAGGATGCAGCATTCCTGCTCAGTTAATACCTTATTATCCTGCGGCTCCAGCCAATGCCGGTGCTTCTTATGTCAATGATTGTAATGACAACAACATCCTTGCTTATCCGGGCGCTTCTGAAATATGTCAGAATAGTCTGGACGATGATTGCAACGGAATAATTGACAATGGCTGCAACGCTGCCATCAATGATTACTACGTTAATCCTATCGTGATCAACACTGTCAATGCAAACACATGGTATCCGAACTGTTTGATTTATAACGGATCCCTCGTGAATGCGAACGTTTCTCCTGAGTCAAATCCGGCAAATGTTGTTGCCGCCGGTGGTCGTGATATCTGGTATCGCTTTGTAGCCCAATCAACAGCTGCACAAATACAAGTGACACCACTAGGATTTGACGCAGTGATTGAATTGCGCACAGCAGCCCATCCTGCAGGTCAGATTGACGTTGAAAACATCAATGCAACTGTTGGAGGATTGGAAGTTTTGAATACAAGCGCTCTTAGCATTGGACAGACATATTATGTCGCTGTGAGAAATTACAACAACACGAATCTTGGAACATTTACGCTTTGTGTGAAGCAGATGATGCCAAGCGGATGTGCATACACTATTCCTGCCGGTGGTTTCCCACTTTGTAATACATACAAGGCACTGTTTCGCGGTGCGGACAGTTATACTTTCCGTTTCACAGGAACGGGTGGCGGTGCTCCGGCAGTAACAACCAGCGGTACTTCCAATGGATTGATTGCGCTAAGCACACCATCACTTGATTTGCGTTACGGTGGCATTTACAATGTGCGTGTTGATGCGAATTATAATGTGTTCAATGGACTGGGTGCTGCCGATCCTTCCATCACGGTTATAGGTTCTATCGCTTCTGCAAATTGTACAGGCGTAACGATGATCGCGCAACCATTAATTGAGGTGCGCTCGACACAGAGATGTCCTGCAACATTGACAAGAAGTAATTACCTGATTGGTAATCCTGTTACGGGTAGCGGTAATGCTTGTGGAGCGATCAACTTTACATACCGCTTCACACAGGTGACCGATTGTTCGGGAGCAGTTGCGGTTGGATTGCCTTTCTCGGTTACAACACCTTTGGGAAATCCTTATCTCATCTTAGCAGCGGCATTCCCATCTCCGACCTATCCACTTCCAAACCTTGGAACATGGAAAGTAGAGATTAGGCCAAACTTCACTTATGGTCCAGGTGTTTTTGGCCCTGCTCAACATATCCAAGTGAATAGCACTTCTACTAGTGTGATGAACCCGAATGACAACGAGTTGATGGGCGCGGAGAAATCAGTGCACGTTGAGATGAACTCCGGTATTTATCCAAACCCGAGTAAAGGCGATATGGTAAACATCAACCTGACAAATGTGAAATCAGAAAATGTTTATGTGAATATCACCGATGCTATGGGTAGAATTGTCCACGCGAGTCGCTATTCGGTGGATGGATCACTCAACACGATGCTCGTGTTCGAACAACCACTTTCAGCTGGTGTTTACATGGTTGAGTTTGTTGTGGACGGATACATAACAGTGGAGAAAATGATCGTTCAGAAATAATTTAGACTGACTTTAGAAAGAAGGCCGCCTCTAAGATGGGCGGCCTTTTTTTATGGATATTTTGGTTTCACGCAGATTGCGGAGATGAGGCTGCAGATTTACGTGGATTTTTTGAGGGGAGGTTTTAGCATTCAACCTCGGGTGCGTAACCTCCGTGAAACAATGAAACTTTTTAGACCGCGCGTTGACTATTACGGCCGGTACCGAAATTCAATTGATACTGCACTCCGTGAATGTATTTTTTCAATTGTTGATGCTCGAAAAAATCGGTAAATAAATCGCGGTCATTGGGCGCATTCCAGGCAGCATCGCCATCCCAGGTTTCTGAAGTGAAGAATTCGCCAACCAGGATGTTACGCTCTTTTCGAAGAACAACTTTGCGTGTTTCGGATGCGGGATGCTGATACCACAGCAAACATTTAAACCTTCTTCCGTACTTTTTTTTGAGAATCAATAAGAATCCATCGAGTAACTCAACCATTTTTTCAGGATTGATTTTATCGCTGTGCTTATAATGATAGACGAAGACAACATCACGCTTGGCTTTGAGCACTTCTTTGAATCGTTGAATTTTTCGGTTAATTGATCTACGTGGTGCCTCTTCGAAAACGTTGTGATGCGTGAATTCAAATTGATTTGCGACACAAGGTGAATAGATGTCGTGCTTGTGCTTGTAAAGCTTATTGCGAACAACCTCCTTTCCCTCAAACTTTCCTTTTACAAGGTAATGTTCTGCCATTAAATCCACGAAATCCGTCCTGATAATTTCGGTGAGATACTCAATATTGAATCGTCCATTGCCAAACGGATACGTCTCGCCCTTCTTATTCAAAGAAGAGAGTACATCGTCTGGAAGACAGTTTTCACCGAGGGCAATAAATTCAGTCATAAGAAAAGGAAGGGAAACAAAAATAATGGAACACGCGTGAAATAGATGATTTGGAGGAATTAATAGTGCAATCTATAGCGTGCGTTTCGACCAACTAGGCAATTCCATTTGTTAAAATGCTTTTTTGTTCGATGAATCTGCGTATATTTGCGACGAAACTGACTTTAACGGTCTTTTTTAACTGACTTACTTACTAATTCTAAAGCCTAAGCCATGAAGATTTCTATGCTCTCTTTGCAACCAATTGTTGTTGCCATTGCGATTCTTGTTTCTGTTTTTACCTCAGAGAACACATTCGCACAATCCAATCACACAGTTACATTGTCTGGAAGTACCGCTGATTTCAACGCAGCAGAAAGAATTTCTGCTGCCGCGAGCAACACGGATTACTACGTGACATTTGATGCAACAAACCTTTACATCGGTGCCTTCCGCACCAGTGGAAGTTTTGGATCAACAGACAACTTGACGATCTATCTGGATACGGATCCCAATGCAGCGCCAACTGCGGGTAGCGGAACAACAGCAGGTCAGAGTTATAACGGTGTCTCCGGTACTTTGCCATTCAGCGCAAACTACAATGTGCATGCAGAGGAAAGTTATCAGGAAGCGAGAAGCGATGCCAGTAGCTGGGCTTCTACTATTTCAGGACCTACTTATCACACAGGTTCAACATGGAGAGAGGTTGCGATTCCATTCAGCAGTATTGGCAATCCGGATGCCTTGTATATCACCATGTGGATGGGTTATGCAAGCGGTATTTATTCCAACGCTCCCGGTGCAGATCTTGGAAGTGGAGCAAACCCAACTGTGACCGATTACATTGGAGGTTTTGGTGTAAGCAGTGCGGATTGTATTCCGGTGAATACGCTTAACTCGGCCATCACAGCTTCTATCACTGACGGTGTGCCTGCATCAGGTGCAACATATGGTAAAGTAAATATCACATCAGCAAATATTACTGCGACAAATAATTTCAATATCGCTGCCGGAGGATCCATTGCAGTGAGCGGTGGAACTTTAGATATTTCAGGAAGAACAATTGTCTTTGGTGGAAGCATTGGCGACGGAAAAGGAACAACCGTTAATTATTCAGGCGGAACTTTCACCACCAATAGTGCGACGAATTTGACATTTAATGGAGAAGGATTATTGAGTGGAAATAGTCACACGCAAAATGGAACAACCAGCATCAACAGAAAATTCACTCCTCTTACAGCCGGAGCCACATCAATTGGTTCAACAGGTGTCCTGGACATACGTTCAGGTGGTTTTGTAAACACAAACGCAGTCACCTATGATAGCGGATCAACGCTAAAGTTCAATACAGGCTCCACTTACGTTGCATCAATAGGATGGGCAACAGGAAGTACATCGGGTGCAGGTGTTCCTCATCACGTAGTAATAGGCGACGTTGTTGCCAATAGCGTTTTGTCTTTTGGAACTTCTTCAGCATATAGACATGCCAACGGAAATGTTACGGTCAGCAATGCTACTTCGGGAAATGGTTTAACGCTTTCAACTGTTGCAGGTGGTGATTTGAGCTTGAATGGAAATTTTGTACAGAATGGAACATTTACTCACAACAGTCGCGCGGTGACTTTCAGCGGAAGCAGCGCGCAGACTATTTCGGGAAATTTGAACACAACGGGAGCAACGAACAACTTCCGCTTTTTCATTGCATCAAATTCCGGTTCAGGAATCACATTCAATTCGAATACACTTTTTTCAGGCGGTTCAGGAGACGTTATGCAATTGACAAGTGGCAATTTGAATATCGCTGCGGGAGTAACTGTTACTGTAGAGGGTGCCGGTGGCGCCATTCAGGTTTCGAACGGAACGCGCATTATCAATTTCAATGCTGCAAATAGTGTTATGTTGATCACCGGTTCTAAAACCATATCATCTTCATCAAGTGGATTATTGAGTTTTACTTCATCGGCTGCTAATGGAACTTTGAGTCTTGCCGGAAGTTTGAACTTTGGTAATACACTGACGACAATCGGCAACAACACTTATCTAGAGATTGCTTCCGGCGGATCGGTTACTACGAACCCTCCGACTTATGCTGCTGGTTCAACATTGGCGTACAATAGTGGCGGGACTTATGGCGCTTCCTCGGAATGGTCAACCAATACTACAAGTGGTTCCGGTGTTCCTTCAAATGTTCTTATCGGAAATAATACATCGGTAAATTTTGGTGCGTCAGCTTTGTATAGACACGCCAATCGCAATGTGACGATTTCAAGTGGATCGACATTGGTACTTTCAACTGTTGCGGGCGGTGATCTTCAATTGCGCGGAGACTTCGCACAGAACGGTACATTCACACACAACAATAGAGCAGTAACTTTTATAGGAAGTGGCGCTCAGTCTATTACCGGTAGTTTAAATACCGCAGGAGCAAGCAACAACTTTGCCTATCTGGTTGCAGCGAATTCAAGTGGTGGAACAACACTAAACACAAATGTTTTGGTGAGCCAAACGACGGGTGATGTGCTCGTAATTTCGGGCAATGGTGCTTTGAACATTGCGGCTACCCAAACTTTGACAATAGCAGGTAATGGTGGAAATATTCGTGTGACCGGTGCTTCGCGCACTATCAACTTCAACGCTGCAAGTAGTGTATTGAACTTCACAGGAACGAAAACTGTTACATCAACTTCAAGTGGATTACTCAGTTTAACAAGCTCTGCTGCGAATGGAAATGTAAAACTAGCGGCAGCAGTAAACTTTGGTGCTTCATTGACAACTATCGGCAATAATACCTACCTGCAAATTGATGCAGGCGGATCTGTTGCCACCAATGCGCCAACCTATGCGAGTGGTTCTACACTTGTTTATAACACGGGTGGAACAATAACGGCAGCAACTGAATGGACAGCGAATGCGACGGCAGGAGTAGGTGTTCCACAAAGTGTACTCATCGGAAACGGCGTAAATACGACGCTAAGTTTCGGTGCGTCTGCACAATACAGACACGCTATTGGCAATGTTAATATTGTGGCCGCATCTGGTTTGACACTGTCTTCAGCAGCCGGCGGTAATTTGCAACTTGCTGGAAATTTCGCCAATAGCGGGGCGTTCACACACAGTTCACGCGATGTGACTTTTGCCGGAACAGCTGCACAGACAATAACAGGCGCTACGACATTTCAGAATCTTATTCTCAACAACAGCACAGGTCTTTCATTGAATAGCGCTGTTTCCGTTGCTAATATTCTTACGCTCACTTCTGGTTCGTTGTCATTGGGATCGAATGATCTTACATTGACCAACACTGCCGCCGGAGCTATTACAGGGACTTTTTCTTCATCGCGAATGATCATCACTAATGGTAACGGACAATTGGTAAGAGCCGTTGCCACAGGTGCGGGTACTTACAATTTCCCTGTAGGTGAAACCACGGGTGTTACTGAATACTCGCCAGCATCATACATTTTTACAGCGAACAGTTTAGCAAGATATATTGGTGTGCGTGTTATCAATGCGAATCATCCACAGTTAAACAGTTCACCGGCACAAACGGATTATATCAGTCGTTACTGGACAACCAGCAACAGTGCTGCGGGTACTTATACTTATACAGCAAGCCATACTTTTTTGCCTGCGGATTTGACAGGTGATGAGTTGAACATCCGCTCCAACATGTGGAACGGTGCATCTTGGAACCACGTCACTTCAAGCTCATCATTATCTAATGTATTGTCAATTACCAGCGGCGTGACAAACGCAACTCTTCCTTTGGGTGCAACTGCGGAATTTACAGGACGTGTGAACAGTGGAGCGACTTACGTCTGGAATCAGTTAGGTACTGCAAGTTTCGCTACGGCAGCCAACTGGACACCAAATAGAACTACTCCGGCTGTGAATGATATTCTTGTTTTCAATAATGGAGCTACAACAATCGCGAACGCCATCACAACACAAACCATTGGTCAACTTCTTGTTTCAGGAAACACCAATGTAAGCTTTGTGTCCTCAGTAAGCGCAACCCTTAACATAGCCGGCGGCAATGGAACGGACTTCAGCGTGGCTGCAGGAAGCACGGTTCAATTGTCGAGTACCGGTGCGAATGCGCTTACAATCAATTTCTCCAATGCAACGACAGCTGCTATTAATGGAACATTTACAATCAACAACAACGCATCGTTGGACAACAACTTGAATTGTGCTAATAGCGTTGTGACGGTGAATGGTTCGCTTAATAATTTTGGTATCGTTACCGGAACTGCACCGACACTGTTGTTTGGTTCTACCGGAATCTATCGTCATAATTATACGACTACTGCCGGTTCAATTCCTGTTGCAACTTGGCACCCAACATCCACTTGTTCATTTACAACTTATACGGGCAATACAACTGCGCCTGGAAATTTGAACCAGACATTCGGTCACTTCACATGGAATTGTGCAGGTCAAACAGGCATTATGCAATTCAACGGAGCACTCACCAGTGTTGCCGGTGATTTCAGTGTGTTGCGAACGGGGAGCGGTGTATTGAGATTGGCTAATGCCACCACGCAGACGCTCAATGTCGGTGGAAATATGACTTTAAGCGGAGTCAATACCACGTTGATTTTATCGAGTGGAAGCGCAGGTAAAACGACGATCAATGTTGCAGGTTCGTACGCTCAATCCACCGCATCATGCGTCATGGTTCTTTGCCAGGGTAATACTACTTCCTATGGAAAGCTTTACGTAGGCGGCAATTTCACCTTCTCCTCAGGTTCAATTGAACAAAATGCCGTGGCCACAACCGGTGGTTTGGGTCTAGTGGAATTCAACGGAAGTACCGCACAGACTGTAACGATTGGCGGATCCTTTGTCAACACCATTGATTTCAGACTGAACAATACAGTGGGCATTACTTTGTCAGGAACTATTCCTATCAATCAGAATGGAACTTGTTACAGACAATCGGGAACACTGAGCGGTGGAACATTCACTTACAATGCAACTTCGTCTGAATTAATATACGAAGGCACAAGCGCTATGAGCACCAGTACGGAGTTTCCGACAACTAATGCTCCAGTGAATGTCACCATGAGCAACTCAAGTATTGTTACACTCACAGGATCAAGATCTCTCACTTCTGCGGGTGTTTTTACCCATACGGACGGAATTTTCCAATTGGGAAATTTTGATCTGACATTGAACAATAGCGGTGCAGGTGCATTGGTGAATGCTTCACCAAGTGCGTCGAGAATGATCGCGACCAATGGTACCGGTCAACTGAAGAGAGCTTTGCCAAGTGGAGCAAGAGACCTCCAGTTTTACATTGGTGATAATACCGGAACAGCGGAATACTCACCGTTGCGATTGAACTTCACCGCAAATAGCCTTGCGAATAGAATAGTTGGTGTTCGTGTTGTAGATGACACGAGCTCAGTTCTCAGCTTGCCATATGCGCCTATCGATTACTTGAGCCGTCACTGGGTTGTAACATTGAGTTCTACTGCCGGTAATTATACCTACACACCAACAATTAACTACAATGTGGCGGGTGACTTGAATGGAACAGAGAACAATTTGCAGGTAGCAGCTTTTCCTTCAGGCGCGAGCGCATGGAATCACTATGTGACGAATATTGCTTCGCCGTCTATCAATACAACTTCTACATTGAGCAATACAAGTTTCTCATTGGACAATGCACAGTTCTCAGGAAGAACTCCTGTGAAATACTGGAACGGTTCAGTATCCAATGACTGGAGCACTGCTGCGAACTGGACGCCAAGCGGAGTGCCGACAAGCGCTGACAATATTGACATCAATAGTGCAATACCCAACATTTGCAATCTCGCATCCGGATCAGCTACAGTCAACCACTTAACGATCAATCAAACTGGAACATTGGGATTGGCTTCAGGTAGCTCACTGACGGTTAACGGTAATTTCACATACGTGAATACTTCGACACTCAGCTTTGACTGCAACAGCACGTTTAGCTTGACCAACACAACCTTCTCGCAACTTATTCCCGCGGCCACTTATGGGCACCTTTCATTGGGTACAGGTACTCGTGTTTTGGCAGCAAGTGATACCATTAGAATTTGTGGTAATTACACTCCAACTTCCGGTTCGTCAACTAACTCAGGAAGTACCGTGCAGTTCATGGGAACTGCAACACAGAGCATTTTAAGTAATGCTACCAGCTTCAATAATTTGAGAATTTCAAATACAACAAATGCAGTATCAAGTGCACTTAATGTTTCTGTTAGTGGTGATTTCCTTGTAGATGCCTTGAGCAGATATAACCAAACCGCTAATACGATTACCATTGTGGGAACTGGTGTGGTTTATGGCTATTTGCGCAATAGTGGAACGGTGAACCCAAGTGGATCACTCACATTCAATAGCGGAAGTAGGTATGAACATAATTTCACGACAACTGCCGGTGCAGTTCCAACTTCCACCTGGAATGCCGGATCAATCTGCAGTTTCATTGGATATACTACGAACACCGGAGCCCCAACGGGTTTGGCTCAAACTTTTAAGAATGTAGTGTACGATTGTCAGAGTCAAACCTCGAACGTAAACTTCAATGGTGGAATTACGACTGTGGACGAAGACCTCAACATAATAAGTTCGGGTAGTGGACAGGTAAGACTTACCGGTAACAATCCTTTCACCATGAATATCGGAGGCAATCTCAATCATTCAGGTGGTTATTTCGTCCTTAAATCAGGTACTGCTGCTGCCATAGTGAACGTCGCCAGGAATTTTGTCCAAACCGGCGGAACCATGGATATGACAACGACCAATAATCCAAACGTCACATTAAACCTCGCGGGCAATTATTCCAGGACTGGAACAGGTAACCTCACCACCACAGGTAGCAATGCTGCCAATGGAAAAATTGTATTTACCGGCGCCAACAAGACCATAACAAACACAACAAGTGGTTTTTCTTCTTACGTTAATTTTGATGTGAGCAGCGGAAGCACCATGACTTTGCTGACAGATCTGGCATTGAACACTGTTGGTAGCATCAGTTTTCCGGTTTTATTCGATGTACTATCTGGAGGAAGACTTAATTGTGATAGTTATCTGATAACCGGCGTGCCGGCTGTTCTAACGAGAGTTACTATTTCAAGTGGTGGAACTATTCAAACATCACACATTGATGGCTTCACCGCAACAGGTGCTGTTGGAACCATACAAACAGATAACCGAACATATAGCGCTGGTGGACATTATATTTTCAATGCTACAGCGAATCAATCAACAGGTAATTTCTGGACGGTTACCAGCCCAACAGCCAACATTATTGCCAACCTCACCATAAACAACACTGGTAGCGCAGGTAATAACACGGTGACCATGAATAGTGGCGCCACCGCAAGTATTTCAGGCACCTTGAATTTCCCTGCTACCAACCTTGGAGCAATAGATGTTCTGACAAACAGACTTGTGATGACTAGCAGCAGCCTTACTGCAATCAACCGAGTTGGCGAAGGTCATGTTATTGGTGAATTGCAAAGAACTATTGCTACAGGAACGAACACCTATCCTTTCTATGTCGGAACTGCAGGTAGTTACTCTCCAGTTTCTATCAGCTATAACACGGTGTCAATTTCGGGTTATGCAATAGCGAAAGCAAATGCAGGTCCTCATCCCAATATTGCAACTACAGGCCTTAGTCAAACTTCCTATGTGAATCGCTGGTGGTCCATTACCAATGCGGGAATTACTTCTACTGGTACCGCGAACATAAATGCGTTTAGTTATCCTTCCGCGGATCTCACCGGTGGTGCAACAAGCGCAACTCTGAAGCTCGCAAGATGGAATGGAGCAGTTTGGTCATTTCCAACATTCACCACCGGGTCGAATTTGATTAGTGGAACCGCACTAACGAATACAACGACCTATGGTCAATTCTTTGCGTCTACTGATTGTTCCGGCTTTACAGCTACAATCACTCCATCAGGGAGCACTGCTTTTTGCAATGGTGGCTCTGTTGATTTGGCTGCCTCAGCGAATATTACCGGATCTACTTTTGTCTGGTCGCCAGGCGATGGATTGAGTAGCACTACTGCTGCCAATACAACTGCGAGTCCTACTTCTACTACATTGTACACCGTTACCGCAACATCACCTCAGAACTGTAGCGATACGGATACTATAACTGTAACGGTGAGACCAATACCTACTGGTGCAATCAGCGGAACTGCTACGGTTTGCAATGGCAACTCAACCAATCTTTCAATAACATTGACAGGCACGGGTCCATGGTCAGGAACTCTTTCCAGTGGTGGTTCATTTAGCGGAGCTACAAGTCCAATTATTGTTACGGTGAGTCCCTCTTCAAATACAACATATACAATCACTAATTTGAGTGATGCTTATTGTTCCGCAATTGGAGCGGGTCTAACAGGCAGCGCAGTTATAACTGTGAACACACGCCCAACAGGTGTGATCAGCGGTACCGCAACTATTTGTAATGGAACGAGCACAACGCTTTCAATCGCTGTGACGGGAACGGGGCCTTGGAGCGGGACACTTTCAAGTGGCGCCCCTTTCAGTGGAACTTCAAGTCCAATAACGGTTTCCGTGAGCCCTTCTACAAGTGAGACATACACCATTGCAACATTACTTGATGCCAATTGCACTGCAAACGCAGGCGATAAAACAGGCAGCGCGGTGGTGACTGTCAATGCACGCCCAACCGGTAACATCGCCGGAACACAAACTATTTGTGTGGGAAGTTCAGTGCCGATTGTTATCAGTGTTACCGGTAGCGGAACGATCAGCGGAACATTGAATCCAGGCGCTATACCTTTCAGCGGATCTGCTCCAACTATCAATTATAACCCTTCTCCCGGATCAAACACAACATATACTATCGCAACATTGAGTGATGCGAATTGTAGCGCTACCGGTGGTGATATCAGTGGCAATGCAATTGTTACTGTTACGGCTTTGCCAACTGCAAGTATCAGTGGAACAACAAGCGTTTGCTCTGGTTCTTCAGTGAATATTAACTTCACTGGAACGGCCAATGCAGTTGTGACATACACTATCAATGGTGGAAGCAATCAGACTGTTAGTCTTGATGGAAGCGGAAACGCAACAGTTAACTCAGGTTCTGTATTTACAAACCAAACATATGCATTGGTTTCTGTATCCAACGGAATTTGCACAGTAGCCGCCAGCGGTTCAGCTGTTCTCACTAAGGTTGATTATCCTGAAGCGGACATCACCGGGACAACATCTATTTGTAACGGTTCTTCAACAACCATTTCTTTTGATGGTGATGCCGGGGCTGTGGTTACATATACCATAAACGGTGGTGCGGATCAATTCATCACTTTGAATGGCTCAGGCGTGGGAGCTGTGAACACCGGTGCACTCGCAAGTAATACAACCTATTTATTGGTGAGTGTTTCAAACGGTACTTGTTCACAGAACATTGGCTCGAGCGCTGTTGTTACAGTGTACATCAACACCTATTATCGCGATCTTGATGGTGACGGTTTTGGTGATCCAACATCTTCAACAACCGCTTGTACAGCACCCGTTGGATTTGTGGCCGACAACACTGATTGCTGTGACGCCAACGCTGATATCAATCCAATGACAGAATGGTGGATCGACCTTGACGGTGATGGATACGGCTCATTCGTACTCGACAACGGGTGTTTGAGTGGAGTGACATGCGCATCAGGTACATGGCCGGCTCAATCAGTTCCATATTATCCGGCTGCACATAGCGGTGCTTCTTACGCTTCGGATTGTAACGACAGCAATGTGAACATTCGCCCAGGTGCTACGGAGATTTGCTCGAATAACATTGACGAGAATTGTAACGGGTTGGTTGACGAAGGTTGTATTGGTCCAATCAATGACAACTTTAGCAATGCCGTTCTGGTGAACTTGAACAATCCGAATGCAATCTATCCGAACTGCCTTTCATATACAGGCTCGATGGTGAATTCAACAGTATCACCACAAGGAAACTCGGGTAACGTGGCTCCGGGCGGAGGACGCGATGTATGGTACAAATTCGTAGCTCCATCAACAGCTGTTCAAGTGAAGGTGAGCCCAACCGGTTTTGACGCTGTTGTTGAATTGAAGAGTTCTGCTTCTACGCAAATTGATGCCGAGAACATCAACACTGCAGTGGGTGGAATGGAAATTCTGAACTACGGAAATCTTGTGGAGGGTCAGACCTATTGGTTAGCGGTTCGAAATTATCATCCGGGTAATTCGGGTAACTTCAACATCTGTGTTTCACCAATGATGGCAAGCAGCTGCGCTTATACCATTCCTGCCGGCGGTTTCCCGCTATGTAATACGTATAAAGCAATTTACAGAGGTGCAGACAGCTATACTTTCAGTTTCACCGGTACCGGTGGAAATGCAGCTTTTCCATACACAACGACATCTGGAATATCGAATGGTTTGATAGCATTGAGCACGCCTTCTTTGGACTTGCGCTATGGAGGAGTTTACAACGTACGCGTAGACGCGAACTTCAATGTTTTCAATGGACTAGGCGCCAGCGACGGATTGATTTCTGTACTCGGAAGTATTGCTGCATCCAATTGTACTGGCGTTACAATTCTTGCACAACCGCTTCTTGAAGTCAAGAACTCGCTAAGATGCCCAGCATCTTTGACACGCACCCAATACCTCATTGGTACACCTGTTTCGGGCTCAGGGAATGCATGTTCGGCAACCAACTATACATTCGAATTCACGCAGGTTTCTAATTGCAGCGGTTCAACCATAGTAGGTATTCCATTTGAGGTAACATCACCTTCGAATACTCCATACCTGATGTTAGCCGCAGCATTCCCGAACGGAAGCTTCCCATTGCCAAATACAGGCTATTGGAGAGTTAGGGTGAGACCAGAGTTTAGTCACGGGCATGGTGTTTATGGTCCTGCTCAAAACATTAACGTAAATGGAACTTCTACTAGCGCCATGTTGGATGACAACGAGATGATGGGCGCAGAAAAATCCACCATTGAAACCTTGAAGACCGGCGTTTATCCTAATCCAAACAACGGGGAGATAGTAAATGTGAGTCTCACGGGAATTAATGAAGGCAATGTGTATATCCGCATCGTGGACGCTGTTGGACGCATTGTTTACAGCAATATGATTTACGCTGAGCATACTTTGAATACATCTATTTCATTTACAGAGCCTCTGATGGCCGGTGTCTACATGGTGGAATTCACGATAAACGGAAAAACAAACGTAGAAAGGTTGTTGATAGAGAGATAATGACCAAGGTTTAGTAAGAAAAGGGCTGTCGCGAAAGTGATGGCCCTTTTTTTCGTTATTGGGTTATTAGGTAATTAAGTTAAATGATTATCCGCAATGTCCGCCGCTGCGGGTGCACTATTACACCTAAGTCTTATTCGTTAGAATTAATTCAACCCCAACGGGGTTGAATAAAGAACATCCACGTCGCAGATTCAGTTTGATGTGTAATTACGGTAGCATTGCGGACAATCACTTTAAGTTATTGCGCGAAACACAGTGTGTGAGCCGTTATAGGTTATTGTGCGAAACGCTGTTACATAAACGTGGGAGTGTTGCCTTTGGATCGCGTAATAACCCACTAACCCAATAACTATTAACTCACCGCCAGCCAAGCCATCAATCCCATACCGGTCTCAAGCGCTTTTTCATCTACGTCGAAACGAGAATTGTGAACAGCGAAACTTTTTGAATCGTCTGTTGGCGACGCCGTTCCAAGACGGTAAAAGCATGCGGGCATATGTTGACAATAGTATGCGAAGTCCTCGGCTGTCGTTCGTATTTCAAGATCAACTACATTTTCTTTTCCAAGAAAAGCGATTGCATCTTGTTTGGATTTGTTCGTCAATTTTTCATCATTGTGAAGCACGGGATAGCCAACGTCTATGATGAATTCCACTTCTCCGCCCATGCTTTGCACAAGTTGTTCTGCCAGAGATTTCATTCTTTGGTGCGCTTCTTTTCTCCATGTTTCATTGAACGTTCTGAATGTTCCTTCGAGCTTTACTTCGTTGGGAATAACATTCGTTGCTCCGTTGGCAATCACTTTCCCAAATGAAAGAACGGATGGTGTCGCAGGGTTCGCCCATCGACTCACCACTTGCTGAAGTGCGATGATCAAATGTGACGTAATCAATACAGGATCAATATTGCGATCGGGTTTTGCGGCATGTCCACCTTTGCCCTTCACCGTGACATAAATTTCATCTGCGCTCGCCATGTACATGCCGGATTTGAATCCAACTTTCCCCGCAGGCAATTCCGGAAATACATGCTGCCCAAAAATGGATGAAGGCATTTTCTTTTCGAAAACTCCTTCCTTGATCATCAACGAAGCGCCACCGGGAAGCACTTCTTCGGCAGGTTGAAAAATGAACTGAACAGTGCCACTCCAATCATTTTTTGTCGCCTGCAAGATCATCGCCGCACCGAGTAGTGAACTCGTGTGAACATCGTGCCCACAGGCGTGCATCACCCCCGGGTTCGTGCTTTTATATGACACATCATTGTCTTCGTTTATTGGAAGTGCATCCATGTCGGCGCGTAGCGCGACCAATTTTGAAGATGGATTTTTTCCTTCAATTACTGCGGAAATGCCTGTGCCTGCAATGCCCGCCTGAAAATGAATGCCACGCTCTTTCAATTTCTCCTCAACAAATTTTGCCGTGTTGAACTCTTTATACGAAAGTTCCGGATGCGCATGTAAGTGACGTCGCATTCCGATGACTTCTTCAAGGTATTGATGTGCGAGTTCTGCGATTTTTTCTTTCATAGGAAAACTTTTGGAATCGTTCTCGATTAATTGCAAGCGCAACTTTTTCCATCAATGGAAATGTTGGATAATGTAACGAGTGAATCATTCATCGATAATCGAAAATCCATTTGTCCATACTCGAGATGATAAATCCGAGGCGATTGTTTTACTTCGCTTTTGCTGAAATCAATCTTGCCTTCTTTTCTCACAAGTTGTATCTGCTCAAGGTTGATTCCCAAGCATTGCATCTGGCAATCGGCTGTGGCGGAAATCTCAAAAGGCAATTCACGAACGCTTTGCATGACGTGCTTTCCGGGCGTCCATCCCATCCAATCGTGATCGGGAAACATCATGAATACGATCAATGATCCTATGCCCAAACCAATCATATATCTCCAAAGTCTTTGTTTAAAATTCATGTCTGAAATTTTCTCTGCAAAAGTGGTGAATACATCCTTTCACAAATCATTTGCATTTCACCGTTTGATGTAGGTTTAATTTCGTGGTCGATAATTCAGGCTGATATGCTTTCAACACGACAACTCAAGTTTACGTATTCCAATGGTCCCGGATTTACTTTTCCGGACATTACTTGCGGAAAAGGCGATCATCTTTTGATCATTGGTGAAAGCGGAAAAGGAAAAACAACACTCCTTCATTTGCTCGCCGGAATCCTCAAGCCTTCTTCGGGCGAAATTCTTGTGGCGAATACAAGTACTTCTTCGCTCAGTGATTCAAAGCTTGACAAGTTTCGCGGCAAACATATCGGCATCGTTTTTCAAACAGCACATTTCGTTCACTCGCTTTCTGTGATTGATAATTTGTTACTCGTGCCTTTTCTTTCCGGAAATAAAGCCTCGAAAGAAAAGGCTGTGAAAACGCTAACACGGTTGAATCTGGAAAACAGACTGACAGCAAATCCTTCTCAATTGAGTGTTGGAGAGCAACAACGCGCAGCCATCGCCAGAGCAGTGATGAATGATCCGGATATCATTCTCGCTGATGAACCCACCAGCGCACTTGATGACAGAAACGCACATGACGTAATCGATATGCTGGAGGAACAAGCTGCGCTCACTGGTGCAAGCTTGATTATCGTGACGCACGATAAACGCATCAAAGACAGATTTAAAAACCAAGTTAGTCTATGAACCTGCTGAAAATATCCTGGAGCAATATTCGGTTCAAACCGATGAACACCTTGTTGAGCATTGTGTTGCTCGCTTTCGGTATTGGTATCATTTCGCTGATGTTACTTCTTAAAGATCAAATCAGCGAAAAGTTTGACCGCAATATCAAAGACATTGATTTTGTTCTCGCCGCCAAGGGCAGCCCTCTGCAAAGTATTCTCGCCAATGTATATCACGTGGATGCGCCAACAGGAAACATCAAAGTATCGGACGCGAAAAAGATTATCCGAAATCCCATGGTGGAAATGGCAATTCCGCTTGCATACGGAGATAACTACGAGAAATACCGAATCGTTGGATCCACGTCGAAATATCCTGAACACTATCAATGCACCTTGTCTGAGGGCGTCATGTTCGAGAAGCCTTTTGAAGTGACCGTTGGATACACCGTTGCTAAAGAAACAGGACTGAAACTGGGGAGCACATTCACAAGTGTTCATGGCTTTGACAACGCTGCTGAAGGGGATCTGGACGCTCATCACCACGACAAACCATACAAAGTTGTCGGTGTTTTTGCCAAGAGCAATAGCGCCATCGACAACCTCATTCTTACTCCGGTGGAATCAACCTGGTTGGTTCACGAACATGGTCACGATGACGAAGATCATGCGCAAGATGATCATGCACAAGAAGATCATGATCACGAACATGTGGAAGGCGAATCACACGCTGGTCATGCACTCGATGCATTAGATGAAGAGCCCGACCGTGAGATGACCGCTTATCTCATCATGAAGCGCAACAAGGGAGCTTTCGGATTGCTTTCTAAGTTGACCGAAAATACTACCATGCAGTTGGCCAATGTTGCAGTAGAAAATTCAAGGTTGATGAACAACTTCGGTCTTGGTTTAAGCACAGTCACGGCAATAGCGGTCGTCATAACGATCCTATCTTTCATTAGCATTTTTATTTCTCTTTTCAATTCTATGCGCGAAAGAAAATATGAGCTGGCTTTGATGCGCACAATGGGCGGAACACGTCGAACATTGTTCACGTTGATCCTTCAGGAAGGATTACTACTTGTAGTGCTTGGCTTTGCGTGCGGAATTGCGTTGAGTAGAATTGGATTGCTTATTCTGAGTAATACTATGCGCGATAATTTCCACTACAGTTTAGACAAATTGGGCATTACATCTTGGGAAATGCTATTGTTCGGAATAACTTTGCTCATAGGAATATTGGCGTCATTGTTGCCTGCGATACGCGCTCTGCGCATTGATATTTCTAAAACGCTTTCGAATGGTTAAGAAGATTTTGTTTCTGTTTATTGGTATCACGGCCATCATCGGCACCTATGGTTTTATTCAGTATGAAAAGAAGGCCGATCAACCCGCTGTCGCGAAAACAGTGATCGATTGGACATATGGTAAAAGCCTTGCAGTGATTCCACATTTCGCCGAAGGACAAATAGTGGAACTCACCTGGCACTCACTCACAGATGTTGCTTTCAAAGAAGTTTACGTTGCTGATCTCGATATGTATTATTGGAAACCGACTTTTGGTCCGAGCGTAAAATCACTTGAAGGCAAGGAAGTTTTTATCACAGGTTACGTTATTCCTGTTGATTACGACGAGAATTTTTATGTGATTTCGCGCTATCCTTATGCGAACTGTTATTTCTGCGGTGGTGGTGGTCCGGAGAGCGTAGTGGATCTTCGTTTCAGCGGAAAAAACAGAACATATAAAACAGATGAGCGCCTTACATTCAAAGGCAAACTAAAGCTCAATGCCACTGACATTTACCAGATGAACTACATACTGGATGGTGCACAGGAATATCAACCATAGATTTTTTTCAGTACACAAACACTTGCGCAATCTTTTGTCTGGCGCGTTTTTGTTTTTCTCTTTTATCATTTCTTCTGCTTCGCAGGAAGTCAAAAAGCTGTCATGGTTTTTTGAACCGAATCGAATTGCTATCGACGCGAACGAGATATACGCCAGGCTCAGCACAAGTGGTTACGACAGCAGTTTTTTCAAGTCGAATATTTGCGAGGTAAAAATCATCGGCCTTGCAGATTGCAACAACTACGAAGATCAAAATGAAAAAGTAGCAGCGCATCGCGTTGAATACCTGGTCAATTATTTTGAATCGCGCAGCTATTCTAAAAACATTCACATTCAATCAGAAACAAACGCAGCGAAACCTTGTTCTGAAGAAGGTGCCAATTCCAATAACCGACGCGTTGATTTTGTTTTCATGAAAGTGGAAACGTTGAGTGTTCCAATTGAAACCAATCAGCCGACTTCAAACATTACTTCCAACAAAAAGCTTGAGGAAATTATTGAACTGAACGTTGGTGAAACACTCGTTCTTGACGGACTCAATTTTATTCCGGGAAAGCATATCCCAGTGAGTCAGGCGAAACCTGTTTTGAAGAAATTACTTCAAATCATGATCGACAATCCGACACTCGAAATTGAAATACAAGGACACATCTGTTGCGGCCCGATAAAAGGTCCCGACGGCGTTGATATGGACACACAAGAATCAAATTTATCATGGACGCGCGCACAGGCAATTTATGATCACCTAATAGCCAATGGTGTTGATGCATCGCGCCTGAGCTTCAAAGGATTTGCCATGACGAAACCGCTCATCTGGCCGGAAGTCACCATCCAGGATCAAAACAAAAACCGCCGGGTAGAAGTGATGGTGAAGGCGAAATAGCTGCACTTGCGAGGGGCGCTTCACAGTCGTACTTTTGCGGCCGTTAAAAATCAATACAATGGCAACGACTACAGCAGACATTTCCAACGGACTCTGTTTTAAAATGGATACCCACATCTGGCGTGTGATGGAATTTCTTCACGTAAAACCTGGAAAAGGTCCCGCTTTCGTTAGAACGAAAATCAAAAACCTCAACAACGGAAAGATTGTCGATAAGACTTTCAACAGTGGTGTAGCCATTGATGTGGTTAGGATTGAAACCCGCGAATACCAGTTCCTTTATAAGGACGAGAATTATAATTTCATGAACCTCGAAGATTTTGAGCAAATCGGTATTCCGGAGGCGATGATCAATGCGCCACAATTCCTCAAGGAAGGTATGAAGTGCATGGTGCTCTTTAATACTGAAGACGATCAACCAATGAGCTGCGATCTTCCTCAATACGTTGAATATCTTATCACTTATACTGAGCCGGGTGTTCGCGGCGATACTGCAACGAACGCTACCAAGCCGGCAACACTGGATATCGGAGGCGAAGTGCGTGTTCCTCTTTTTATCAATGAAGGAGACACTATTCGTGTGGATACTACCTCAGGTCAGTATCACGAAAGAGTGAAAAAATAATTTGATCTATAAACATATCGAGGCTGTCCAACAAAGACAGCCTTTTGTTTTTAGGGTATGGTGTAATTGGTATTGGGTATTGGGAAAAGGAAGGTCGTCTCGGTATTGTCACAATTAACGGTATTTGCAAAGGGATTTTTTGAAAACTTATGTGACGCGTTTCGCGCAATAACTTTTAACTCAATAACCAATAACTTAAAAGATTTTCCCGTGCTAATTTTGACCTCACAACATGAAGCTCAATACTCCACAAACATTAGCGCAAATTGCTGCACTCATCAATTGTAAATACGATGGCCCTGATGATTTTCCCATAACCGGAATCAATGAGATTCACAAAGTGGAAGCTGGTGATCTTGTGTTTGTCGATCATCCCAAATACTACGAGAAGGCATTGAATTGCGCGGCCACCATAGTGCTCATCAACCAACAAGTTGAAAGACCGAATGGTAAAGCGTTGATCTTTTCTGAGGATCCATGTCGTGATTATAATTTTCTTACCCGCCATTTTTCTCCATGGAAAATGCCGGAAGGAAATCGTGGCGCGGATGTGAAAATTGGTTCTGATTGCCAGATTCATCCTAGCGTAATCATGTCAGAACACATCACCATTGGCGATCGTTGCATCATTCATCCCGGTGTTGTGCTTTATGATAATGTGCATATGGGAAACGATTGCATTATTCACGCAAACGCGGTCATTGGAAGCGATGCATTCTACTATAAATCGCGTCCTACCGGAAGAGATAAAATGCATTCTATTGGAAGTGTGGAAATTGGTGATCGGGTGGAAATTGGCGCCGCATGCACCATTGATAGAGGGGTTTCTGCTGATACACGCATCGGAAGCGGAACGAAAATGGACAACCAGGTACATGTCGGCCACGATACGGTGATTGGAAATAATTGTCTTTTCGCCGCACAGGTCGGTATTGCCGGATGTGTAGTGATTGAAGACAACGTTATCCTTTGGGGACAAGTGGGTGTGCCCAGCGATTTACTTCTACGCAAAGGTTCCGTGGTGCTTGGGCAAAGCGGTGTATTCAAAGACACCGAAGAAGGAAGGACCTATTTCGGAAGTCCGGCAGAGGAAGCGCGCGTCAAATGGCGCGAACTTGCCATCATCAAGAAACTACCCGAACTGATCAAAAAATTTTCGATTTGACATTGTTGATTCATTTCATCATCAGGCTGTGAAATGGCATGACAAGATGTTCAATTTTGTAAACCGCACAAAACAACATGACTCAAACAAGCCGACTCACCGAGAAACTACGACAGCGCGATTTTAAACTGAACGCGTTGCTGGAGATTACCACGGCTATCAATGAAAATCTCAGCGTTGACAGATTGCTCGAAGAGTACGAGAAGGTGTTGCGTGAAAAGTTACTCATCGAAAAACTCATTCTTTTTACACGCGAAGAAAAGTGGAAGTGCATTCTAAAGTATGGCGTTCAAGAAGGAGAAATTCACGATATCGATGACGAATCTTTTTTTCGTCAGAAGAATGAAATAACGCTCACTACAGAAATGACAAGTGAGGCTTTCGACCTCACCATTCCTGTAATGCAAAACGACGAGCCGGTCGCGTATTTGTTGATTGGTGATCATGGAGAACAAGCCATTCGCATTTCGCCTGTGATCAAGCACATGAAGTTTATTCAGACACTTACGAACGTGCTTGTGGCCGCTATTCAGAATCGCAAACTCCAGGAAGAAAGATTGATTCAGGAACGCGTGAAAAAGGAGCTTGAACTCGCCGCAGAAATGCAAGCGATTTTGCTACCGCATAGTCTCCCGAAAAACAGCAGCTATGAGGTTAGCGCATTCTATAAGGCGCATCAGCAAGTAGGTGGCGACTATTATGATTTCATGGAATTGAACGAAGACGAAGTGGTGCTTTGTATGGCCGATGTCTCAGGAAAAGGTGTAAGCGCTGCGTTTCTCATGGCGAATTTTCAGGCATATCTGCGATCTATTTTCGCATACAGAAATGGTGACCTCGTGGAAATTGTGCGAGAACTCAATGAGCGCGTCATGCAAACAGCTCTTGGTGAAAAATACATCACACTTTTTCTTGCTGTATACCGCAAATCAACACGCATGCTCAATTACATCAATTGCGGTCATAATCCGCCCGTGGTCGCTGATCGCAATGGCTACACTCAGGTACTTAAACTTGGCACCATTGGACTTGGGATGTTTGAAGTACTGCCCAAAGTCGTGGAAGGTGAATTGAAAATGGAGCCGGGTGCAGTTCTCGTTTCTTTCACTGACGGTCTCGTTGAAACAGAAAATGTCAATGACGAGGAATACGGAACAGACAGACTGGAAAAATTGATTCTTACTTATTTCAAAGACGGAATGCTCGAGCTGAACAATACCATTCTACAATCATTGAATGAATTCAAAGGCGACGCACCATACAACGATGACATTGCGATTCTAAGTTGCCGCTTCTTCTAAAAACTTCAACAGTATTTTCGCAGGATGCTGATCACTCGAAATAATTTTTCGAATGTGATTCGTTCGTTTGATTTGTTTTCTTCGAATGAATCAGTTCTGGTTGCCGTAAGCGGCGGACTTGACAGTGTCGCGCTTTGTCATCTTCTTGCTTTAACCAATCAAAAATTTTCAATTGCCCATGTCAATTACGGCTTGCGTGGTGATGAAAGCGATTCTGATGAAAAGTTTGTTGTTGCTCTTGCGGAAAAATTGGGCGTTGAATGTTTTGTGCATCATGCAAACCGCGATGAAAATGTGGAATTGAAAAAGGGTATTCAAGAGTGGGCACGCGACGCCAGGTACAAATGGTTTCAACAGTTGAATATTGAACACAATATAAAATACGTTCTAACCGCACATCATCAAGGCGATCAATCAGAAACGATTTTGCATCAGTTTTTTAGAGGCGGAACGCTCGCCGCTCTGCGCGGAATGAAAATGATTCAGGGCGATGTTCTAAGACCGCTACTCAATTTTTCACGCGAGGAAATTATGCGCTTTGCTATAGAGAATAATCTGAAATGGCGCGAAGACAGCTCAAATGCGAAGTCAGATTACACACGCAATCTGTTGCGGAATGAAATAATTCCCGTCTTGAAAAAAGTAAATCCGCGACTGGAAGAATCACTCGCGAAACGCGCTTCGATTTTCAGTGAAGCGGAATCGCTGGTGACGAAATTCATCCATCAGATAATCGAAGAACAGAAAATTATTCGCAACGATGGAATTTTCATTACGATTGATTGGCTATTGCAATTTGAGTACAAACAACTTTTGATGTGGCAACTTATGGAGCCTACCGGATTTTCCTCATTTCAAGTTGACGATGCGTTGAATCTGCTTTCTTCCCAAAAGGGGAAGCGAATTGACAGCCAGAGTCATCAATTGTGGAAGCAAGAAAGCGAGTTGGTGATTCGCAAAAGAAATTCAGATGAATTGGATTTGGTGATAATCGATACGCTACCGGCCAATGTTTTTCTGCGAAAAACAATTGGATTATCTCGTCGTGTTTTAAGTGAAGTACATTTTGCGAAAGATCAATCTGAGGTTTTTCTCGACTATGCGAAACTTTCCTTTCCTCTGATTATTCGAACATGGAAGGCCGGAGATGTGTTTACTCCACTTGGCATGAGTGGTAAACAAAAGGTAAGCGATTTTTTGATTCAGTCGAAAGTGGCATCATATGACAAGCAGCACATTCTTGTGTTGGAATCCAACGGAGAAATTGCGGCAATCCTAGGTCATCGCATTTCCAACGATTTCCGAATTACAGACATTTCCTCCAGCGCTCTCGGAATTGTGATTGAAGATAATTTGTAACTAAATTTTTAAGATTGGCGTTCAATGTCGACGCCTGAACTAAAGGCAATCTGATATTATGAACACACTTAATCCGCATTCAGACGACGATCTTTTCCTCATCAACAGCATGGTTTTTCATGTTGAAGATGTTCTTACATCCGCAAGGGAGAAAGTAATGCGAAGCGCGAATCTGATGAGGGCGGCAGTTCTTGACAACGTCAATAACGTTGCGGTTGTTTTGATTGTGCAGGACTGTGAATGCCAAAGGAAATTGCGTTCAAGAATTATAGCCACAGGTGACCAACACGTATTACTCGAAAATGGACTGACCATCCCAATGAATTGCATAAGTCACATTGAATTTCCCTGCCAACCCTAACTCTTTCATTTCAGATTGATAAACGGACTTCGTTCGTTTTTGTATACTTTTCACATTGTTTAGTATTCGTTCTATGCTTGAAATTCCAATGCAAATGGGATTTGCATAGAATGCTATAGGGCAGGGGTCGTTATTTTTGCTCACTCCGTTCAGATACAATGTCAATTATGAATTTCAAATCAGTAAGTCTGTTTATTGCCTTTAGTTTATTGGCTTTGTTTAGCTCAGTTGGACAGATACACGAGCCGGTGAAGTGGAAAATTTCCGCAAAAACAATCAGCGAGACGGAATCAGAGATTACCGCAACGGCTACTATTGACACCAAGTGGCACGTATACGCATTGAGCGTGAGCAACAAACCTGATGTCTTTGGACCTCAGCCTACGAAGATTGTGCTAGACAAATCACCAAATTTTGAAGCGACAGGAAAGCCAACAGAGGGCAAATTCATCACGCATTACGATCCGAATTTTGATGTGGATCTGAATTACTTCGAGAAATCTGCAACGTTTAAGCAAAAGATAAAAATCAAATCGGATAAGGTCTTTAAAGTTTCAGGCACGTTGGAATATATGGCTTGTGATGATGAGAAATGTATTTTTCCGGATCCGGAATTATTCGAGATTACAATAAAACCTTTCATTGCAGATCAGGGCAGTGTGGAAATTGAGGAGCAGGTAAAAGCATCGGATCCTAACAACGCAGTTCAATCCGCTGTTTATCCTTCCGGTCATGTTAATTGGATGCCGAGCATCACCAAAATCAACGAGAAAGAGTATGAGTTAATTATGACGGCCACGATGGAAAAAGGCTGGCACATCTATGCTCAGAAACTTGAAAGCAATGAAGGTCCGGTAGCCACTTCTTTTAGCTTTAAGCCGGGTGATGGATACACGCTGAAGAATTTTGTAAGGCAGGGAAAGCCAAAGCGCGAGTACGACAAAAACTTTATGATGCACCTCGAATATTTCGAGGGAACGGCATCATTTACGCAACATATGACAATCAATAACGGAATACTACCGGTGATTGAAGGTTCTGTTGAATTCATGCAATGCAGCGATGAGTCATGCCTACCGCCAAAAACCAGTCATTTCCGATTTGATTTGAGCAAAATGACCGCCGGTGAATTTGATCCTTTGGCGAATGAAATGGCTGTTGATATGGGGGAGCTTGATCCTTTTAAAATGTCAACGATTGACCTCAAATCCCCAATCAACAATTGTGGTCAGGAAAAGGAAGAATATAGCCTATGGGCGATTTTTATTTTCGGAGTACTCGGTGGATTGCTTGCTTTGCTTACGCCATGTGTGTTTCCGATGATACCACTCACGGTGAGTTATTTTACCAAGGGAGCACACAAGGAGAACGGAAAGTCGCGTGCTGCACTTTATGGATTTTTTATTTTTCTGATTTACTTCTTGCTTTCTCTGCCCTTTCATCTTTCGAAGAATGTTGATCCGGCTGTTCTAAATACTATAGCTACGAATGTCTGGCTGAACATTGGCTTCTTCACCATATTCGTTGTATTCGCTTTTTCATTCTTTGGATATTTTGAAATTACACTTCCAAGCGGCTTGGCCAATAAAGTGGATAGTGCCTCTAACATTGGTGGATTTGTAGGGATATTTTTCATGGCGGTTACGCTCGCCATTGTTTCTTTCTCATGTACAGGACCAATTCTGGGAAGTGTTATCGGAAGTATATATAGCACTGACGTAACCGGAATTGTTCAGTTTGTGGGAACCGAGTTTTCCTTACCGGCGATGAAGGTTACTGCGGCAATGGCGGGATTCGGAATCGCTCTCGGCGGACCATTTGCCATTTTCGCAGCTTTTCCAAGTCTCTTAAAGAAACTACCAAAATCAGGCGGGTGGATGGACGACTTCAAGGTGTCGCTCGGTTTTCTTGAGTTGGCACTCGCTCTAAAATTCTTATCGAATGCAGATCTTGTGCGTCAGTGGGGAATTATTCCACGTGAGGTATTCTTCGCTGTTTGGATTTTGATAGGTGTGTTATGGGTTGGCTATTTGCTCGGCATGTATCGCTTCAAACCGGGTCAAGGCAGCGGAAAATTATCGAAAACGAAATGGGTTGTTACAGGGTTGATTTTGGTGATGACTATCCGTTTTATTCCGGGTTTACTCAACAATGAATCATTTGGAAAAATGAAATTTCTCAGCGGCTTTCCGCCACCATGGACATACAGTCTTTATGATCGCAAAGGAGAATTTGAAACCCATAACAATCAATTGGATGAAGTGTTGAAGATAGCGCGGGAACAGAATAAACCCGTGTTTCTCGACTTCACTGGATGGGCATGCGTCAACTGTCGAAAAATGGAAGACAATGTTTGGCCCGAACCAGAAGTGCGCGAATTGCTCGAAGATAAATTTGTGATGTGTTCACTCTATGTAGATGAGAAAGTAGAACTTCCCGCCGCTGATCAATTCGTCTATGAAACTGCTTCAGGCAGAAAAAAAAGAATAAAGGATGTTGGTGATAAATGGGCAACGCTGCAAACCGAGACTTTTATGAATAACTCTCAACCATTCTACGCTCTTCTTACTCCCGACGGCAAACTTCTCACGCCAACTACGCAATACAATGACAACGCTAAGGAGTATTCTGAATGGTTGAAATGCGGCCTAGATGCCTTTGAGCAATGGCAGCTAAAAGCCAATGTAGGCAAATAGCGGCGCCACGGAATCGCATTTTATGTTTCATTATCTGAGTCTATTCAGAACGCAATATCTTCGTCCGTTGTAAAATAATTATTGCTCTCTTGTTCATTCTTTGATAAGTATCACGGCATATTGTAATGTATTTCTTGCCTTTTTTCGCAACCCAATGGTTGTTGCAAAAAAGTGGTGGTTAATTCCTTTGTTGTTGTGCGCAAGTCTTTCGACTTTCAGTCAGAAGACAATTGTGAGCGGCGCTGTGACCGATGCTGTCACCAAAGAGCCGCTACCATTCTCCCCAGTCATGTTTGTTAACACAAAGTCCGGTGATCAGACAGATCTCGACGGTAAATACAAAATTGAAACATATTACTCGAGTGATTCATTACGTGTGATGGTCGTTGGTTATGTCACGCAAACAATAAAAGTGAAACAGGGAGTTACCAGCGTTGTCGATTTTGCGATGGTGCCCGCGACCAACGAAACAATTGAGGTAACTATACGCCCCGATGATGGCCCAAACCCGGCAATAGCACTGATGAAAAAGGTGTTGAGAAACAAGAAGATCAACAACAGAGAAAAATTGGATGCATACGAATATGAAGCATACAACAAGGTTGAATTTGACTTGAACAATATCTCCGAAAAATTTCAAAAGCGAAAAATTTTCAAGCCGTTCGAGTTTGTTTTTGAAGGCGTGGATACCACTCAAGGAAAACCGTATCTGCCAATTTTCATGACAGAGTCATTGTCGGATTATTATTTCAAACGTGACCCGAAATTATCCAAAGAGATCGTCAAAGCCACAAAAGTGAGTGGTGTGGAAAACGAATCAATCAATCAGTTCCTAGGTGACATGTATCAGAACGTGAACGTTTACGACAACGAGCTAGTCATTTTCTCTAAGAGCTTCACGAGCCCTATTGCCGCATATAGTCTCGGATTTTACGATTATGATCTCATAGATAGCGCTATGATCGATAACAAATGGTGCTACAAGCTGCAGTTTTTTCCACGACGAAAAGCTGAGCTATTGTTCTTCGGTGAAATGTGGATCAATGACACTACCTACGCCGTAAAGAGTATTGAAGCAACAATTGCGGAGGGAGCAAACATCAACTGGATAAAGAATTTTTCAGTAAAACAAGAATTCAATGAAGTAGAGAATGAGGTGTGGATGCTCACGCAGGATGAACTCGTGGTCGATTTTAACGTGACCGAGAAAAAGCTTGGGGTGTATGGAAGGAAATCTTCCAGCTATCGAAATTTTGTAATCAACAAAGAACGTCCAACGGATTATTATCGGGGAATTACAGACATTGAAGTGTTGGACGATGCCGGCAAACACGATGATGCATTTTGGCGTGATGCAAGACACATAAAGCTAACTGAAAAGGAGGAGCGCATTTATCATATGGTGGATACACTGAAGAATCTTCCCCAGTTTGTCACCGTCGCCAACATCATAAATTTATTTGTTAACGGATATAAAGTAGTTGGTAAATTCGAATTCGGACCCTATTTCACCTTATACAGTTTCAATCCGATTGAGGGTAACAGAGTGCGCTTTGGGGGAAGAACGAGCAATGATTTCAGCAAAAAATTAATGCTTGAAGGATATGGCGCATACGGCTTCCGTGATGAGCGCTTTAAGTACGGTGGCGGATTCACGTATGTGCTAAGTAAAAATCCCAGAATGGCGGTTTCGGGTTTTGCAAAACGCGATATGGAACAACTTGGACAAGGTACCGGCGCTTTCAGGCAAGACAATGTGTTATCTTCCCTTTTCAGAAGAAATCCGGCCAATAAACTCACCGACGTCACTGAAGTTTCCGGATACTTTGAGCGGGAATGGCTTTATGGCCTTTCCAACAAACTGATATTTAAACATCGCGTTCTGAAACCGGCAGGAAGCAACTACAAGTATGTACGCTTCAGACCGGAGTTGGATGCAACTCAACAAATAAGTTATCTGATCACTACCGAACTGAGCTTGTACACAAGGTTCGCCTTCAAGGAGAAATTTGTATACGGTGAGTTTGAAAGAATTAGCCTGGGGACAACCTATCCCACTATTGAATTTCAATTGACATATGGATTTCCGGGATGGATAGGCGCAGAATTCGAGTATCAAAAGGTGGTGGCGCGTATTTCTGACAAGGTGCGATTTGGTCCGTTTGGATATGCGCGCATCAGCGCCGAGGCGGGAAAAATTTTCGGAAATCTCCCATATCCTTTGCTGATGATGCACCAGGGTAATGAGACGTTTTTTTATGATGAAGGATCATATAACACCATGAACTTTTTCGAATTCGTGAGTGATGAATGGATCAGCCTTTGGGCCTCCTATCACGCCGAAGGTTTATTCCTGAATAAAATCCCACTCATGCGCAGATTGAAGTGGAGAGAAGTTGCAAGCGCCAAAGCAGTCGTTGGCGGTTATGATCTTAAGAACGATGCAATCCTCTCGCGTGATTTTAATTTCGACGGCCGCCCGGATATTCTTACACTCACAAAACCTTTCGCCGAAGCGGCAATCGGCGTGGAGAATATTTTTAAAGTGTTGCGCATAGATTTCATCTGGCGTCTGACCTACCTCGATAATCCTAACATTGTGAAATACGGTATCAGGGCGAAACTGCAGTTTGATTTTTAACAGCAACCCTACGTGTTTAGATTTGCTCAATAATTTTTACCATGGCAAAGTTCAAAGCAGAAATAGATGTGATGCCAATCGAGGCACTTCTTGACCCACAAGGCAAAGCAGTTTCAGGCGCAATGAAAAATCTGAGTCTATCGGAAATTACCGGGGTGAGAATAGGAAAGCACATTTCTCTCTTGATTGAGGCGAAGGATAAGAAAGCCGCTGAAGCAAAGGCTGATGAAGCGTGTAAGAGACTCCTGTGCAATGAGATCATGGAGTACTACAAAATTGCTCTTACAGAAGTAAAGTGATCAATCAATTAGTTCTAACGCAAACAGTACGGAAATCAATTCGGCACTGCTAAGGATATCACCCTGAAAGTATAGCACCGCGTCAAATGTAAATGTGCTGTCTCCCTTGAATAGTTTACTACTGCGCAAGTCGTAAGTGTAAATGCAATCCATTATCATGGTGCTATCACCCTTGTAAATCTTTCCGTTTATAATTGAATAGATCACATCGAAGGTAAAACCGCTGTCGCCGATGTACACTTTTCCTTCCCTAATTGTGTAAAGTATATCGAAAGTAGAAGTGGAAAATCCCTCGAAAATCTTGTTGGTTTTCGTCGTGTAAATGGCATCACTCCACATATTGGATTTTCCCTTGATGATGTGTCCTCCCTGCACGTTGCATAGCATGTCAGCGAAGTAAGTGTGTTCGTTGTTATACACATATGTCTGCGCATTGATGGACGTTACAAGTGCTGCCGCGAGAATAAGGAGTATGAAATTTTTCATGGCGTGAAGTTCGGAGTTATTTTTTCAGCAGTGCAATTAATTGACCAACTGCACTGACAACGATTTTCAAAACCAAAATATTTTTTGACTTCACAAACTTGATTCTGTGATGAATGAGAATTTTTCCTTTGATTTATTTGAACTTACTTCGCCGGCTCTAATAATATCTGATACAATGTCGAAAGAAGAAGATGAGAATTTCATGCGCATAGCAATTGATCGCGCAATGAAGGGAATGAATTCAAATGAAGGTGGACCATTCGGTGCCGTCGTCGTGAAAAACGGAGAAATCGTTGGCATCGGCAACAACAGAGTGACTTCTTCCAATGACCCTACTGCTCATGCTGAAGTGGTGGCAATACGTGACGCTTGTAAGAATCTCAATACGTTTCAACTCGATGATTGCATCATTTATACATCATGCGAACCTTGCCCAATGTGCTTAGGCGCTATCTACTGGGCGCGCCCGTTCAAAGTTTATTACGGCTGTACAAAGGAAGATGCAAAGAGAATCGGATTTGATGATCAGTTCATCTACGAAGAACTCGACGTGCCGTTGAATGCAAGAAGTATTTCGATGGTACAATGCCTGCACGAAGAAGCGAATGAAGTCTTCAAGGAATGGGAAAACAAGATGGATAAAATTGATTACTAAATAGTGTGAGTGGACTTCAATATACGAGGAAGAATATCATTACAGGTTCTCTGATTTTTGCCGCTGGCGACACTGTCGGTGCTTTCATCGTCAATGAATTTAGTTTTACTAGATTGTTAGGCATCTTACTCATCGGCGCCACAGTTTATGCTTTTGAAATCCCTAATTATTTCGTTTGGATAACGCGCCGAACGCGCATTCACGAAGGCATCAGCGCTGCCTTGTACAGAACGGGTCTTGCACTTTTATACTTCAACCCTCTCTGGATCACGCGCCATATATTCTTCATCAAATTTTTCTCGGGAGACTGGAGTGAAATCAACAACAATCTATTTTATATCGGCTGGATGTCTTTCCTGGTCAATGTGCCGGTATCTCTTCTTGCGAATTACATCATACAGAATCGTATCACAAGTCACAAGCGTTTTTTAGCAAGCACCATTTTTTCAGGACTCATCACCGTTTATTATGCCGTGAGTGTTTATTGGTTTTGATATCAAAGCGTTTTTAAACATTAGATTTATTCGATGAATTTCTGGAGGCAATTACACAAGACACTGATAACACATCAAGACGTGTGTCTCTTGTATGTGTTACACAGTGTGGGTAGCAGCCCCGGTAGACAAGGCTTTCGACAGTTTGTAACTAGCAATGGTGACATGCATGGAAGTATTGGCGGTGGCGTTATGGAACAAAAACTCGTGGATCTTGCAAAGAGTTTATTGCAAAGCGGAAACAAGGAAATTTTTATCAAGAAGCAAATTCATCAGACCAATATTGAGAAGAATAAATCAGGCATGATTTGTTCAGGTGAACAAACTGTGGCTTTCTATTTTTTGAATGACACACATGTTGAATTGATAGCGAAAATTGTTTCGGCGATCAATGCAAACCAATCGGCAGTGTTGAAACTCACCGAACTCGGAATGGATTTGATGTTTGATGAAGTTCCTGATTCAAAATATTCACTTGAAGTATTTGGTGATGTGAAATGGATCTATTTAGAAAACTTGCTTGAGAAGGAAAAAATTTATATCGTTGGCGGTGGCCACGTTAGCCTCGCGCTTTCTCAATGTATGAAGCTACTGGATTTTGAAGTTGTAGTTTATGACGACAGACTCGATCTGAATACGTTAAAACTAAATCGTTTTGCAGACGTGAAGGAAATTGTTTCTTATGAGGAAATCCGGCAGAAAATTCCGCAAGGAAGAAACGTTTTCGTTGTGCTGATGACTAGAGGCTATCGATCAGATCTAATAGCACTGCGCAGTCTGCTGGGGAAAAACATTCGATACCTCGGAATGCTCGGAAGCGCGGAGAAGGTGAAGAAACTGTTTGCAGATTTGATCTCTGAAGGTTTTTCCGAAGATGATACTTCAAAAGTACACGCACCTGTTGGTGTCAATATCAAGAGCAAGACACCAATGGAAATTGCCATAAGTATTGCGGCGGAAATTATTTCGATAAGGAATAATTCCAACTCTAGCGATATTCAATGATGTCTGCTTGAGGTTCGGCATACTCCTTCATTTAACTTTGAACCCAAACAATCATTGGGATTTATACTAGTGTTACTGTTTTTCTATTGCTTAGTTTTGATGAGCAAGATTTTGAATTGAAAAAATATGACGCGTTTTATACTGAATAATGAATTGATATCGACTGACGTTGCAGCGGGAACAACGTTGCTCGACTTTGTGCGCTATCACCGGAATCTATCCGGAACAAAAATCGGTTGCCGTGAGGGTGATTGTGGTGCTTGCACGATACTGGTTGGTGATGTCGCCGGTGATCAGGTTAAATACATGTCATTGACTTCTTGTATTACCCCATTGGGAAATGTCAACGGTAAACACGTCGTAAGTGTTGAAGGCTTGAACATGGACGAACTCTCGCCTGTACAGCGGGCTATGGTTGACGAAGCGGGAACGCAATGTGGTTTTTGTACCGTCGGTTTTGTAGTGTCTCTTACCGGTTCTTGTTTGTCAGACAAGACACCAACCTTTGATGATATCATTAACGACATTGACGGAAATATTTGTCGATGTACCGGATATAAATCTATTGAACGTGCCGCATCGCGCATTTCTGATCTTCTCAAATTGAAGGATACCAATCAGCCGATTTCATGGTTGGTGAGTAACAAATTCATACCGGAATATTTTTCAACCATTGCACAAAGGTTGAAACATATTGCGGCAACACCGCTTGACAAAGGCGTTCTGGTTGTTGGCGGTGGCACTGATCTCTATGTTCAAAAACACCATGAAACGGAAGAGTCTTTTATTCACTTCATCAATAGTCGGACAGACATGCGCCAGATTGTTGTGCACGACAATATTTGTTTCATCGGCGGTTCATGCACAGCAAGTGATATCATGCATTCAAAAGAGTTGAATGATGCTTTTCCGAATCTATACAAGCACATGAAATTGGTGTCTTCTACGCCAATCAGAAACATCGGAACTGTCGCAGGAAATTTTGTCAATGCCTCTCCTATAGGTGATCTCACGGCTTTTTTTCTCGCACTCGACTGCACGGTAACATTGGAAGATGCTTCAAGCAATCAAAGAAAATTGGCGCTCAAGGATTTTTTTAAAGGATACAAGCAACTCAATAAAACAGCCGATGAAGTCATTACTCAGATTGAGTTTACACTTCCCGACCATCAGACGCATTTCAATTTTGAAAAAGTTTCGAAAAGAACTTATCTTGACATCGCTAGCGTAAATAGCGCTTGCTCCGTTCGTGTTGAGGATGATGTGATTATCGGCATGCATGCGTCAGCGGGAGGTGTTGGGCCCACTCCAATTTACCTTAAGAGAACATGCGAGTTTCTCATTGGAAAAAAATTAAACGTAAAAAATATTGAAGCCGCTCAAGAAATTATTTGGGAAGAAATTTCTCCCATCAGCGATGTGCGCGGAACAGCAGAGTACAAGCGCACGCTTTTGAACAGATTGTTCTTCGCTCATTTCCTGGAATTGTTTCCGGAAATTTTTATGAAGGAGGAAGCGATATGAAGAACATTGATTCGTTTTCACATGTGCGCGGTGAGTCTGTTTACCTCGATGATATCCCTGAAGTAAGAGGAACATTGTATGCACAAGTTTTCGACGCAACTGTTGCACATGCAAAAATCAAAAGCGTCGACTATTCAAAAGCGAAAGCACTTGAAGGTGTCGTTGCTATTATCACTCATGGTGATATTCCGGGTGAGAATCAAATTGGCGGAATCATCAAGGATGAACCTTTGCTTGCAATAGATGAGGTGCATTTCTGGGGAATGCCGATTGCGATTATAGTTGCGACATCAGAAAAAATTGCACTTGTTGCAAGAAAATATATCGAGATTGAATATGTGGAGTTACCCGTTATCGTTGATCCACGCGAAGCGCATCGTCAAGGTAAGTTGATTATTCCTCCAAGAACTTTCGCCATAGGAAATACGAATGACGCATGGAGCAATTGCGCTCACATTTTTGAAGGCCGCGCGGACTCAAACGGACAAGAGCATCTTTACATCGAGACACAAGGTGCTTATGCTGTGCCCGCAGAGAATGGTCACATTAAATTGTCTTCATCTACTCAAGGACCAACAGCAGTTCAACGAACCGCTGCAGAAGTACTGGGCGTGCCGATGCATAAAATTGAAGTGGATGTACAGCGCCTGGGCGGCGGCTTCGGTGGTAAGGAAGATCAGGCGACACCTTGGGCAGTGATGTGCGCACTTGCTGCGAAACTTTTGAATAAACCCGTGAAGATGGCATTGCATCGTATGGATGATATACGCATGACGGGCAAGCGACATCCTTATAGCAGTGATTATAAGATTGGACTGTCGGCCGATTTGAAAATCATTGCTTATGAAACGACATTCTATCAAAATGCCGGAGCCGCAGCTGATCTTTCTCCTGCTGTCATGGAACGAACGATGTTTCATGCAACCAACAGTTATTACATTCCAAATGTGCGTGCCACTGCATTCAGTTGTAAAACGAATCTTCCTCCAAACACAGCATTTAGAGGTTTTGGTGGTCCGCAGGGAATGTTTGTGATTGAAGCTGCAATTGCGCATGCCGCGAAAAAACTGAATGTTCCCACTCGTGAAATTCAAGAGAAGAATTTGCTAGTAGATGGAAACGAATTACCATATGGACAAGTAGTAGATAATGTTCAGGCAGGCAAAGCATGGAATGAAGCCAAGCGCGTTTTCAAAGTGGAAGAATTGGAAAGGGAGATAGATTCATTCAATGCAAAAAATAAGTATTTGCGAAAAGGTTTGTCTTTTATGCCAATCTGTTTTGGTATTTCATTCACAAATACACGAATGAATCATGCAAGGGCTTTGGTCCATATTTATCAGGACGGAAGCATCGGTATCAGCACAGGCGCAGTTGAGATGGGTCAAGGCGTAAATACGAAAATGGTGCAGGTGGCAACGCATGTGTTAGGTGTAAATGCTAATCTCATAAAAATTGAAACTACGAATACAACGCGTGTTGCGAACACTTCTCCTTCTGCAGCAAGTGCCACTGCCGACCTCAATGGCAAAGCCGTTCAGCTTGCTTGCAATGGTTTGAGAGAACGTCTGTTTGCTTGCGCCTCTAAACATCTGAAAATTGCCGCTGACGAATTGATACTGGAGGATGGTTGGTTGAGTAAAGGTGAAACGCGTACTGAGTGGAACTGGAACAAACTGGTGGAAGCAGCATTCTTTGATCGTGTTGCACTTACTGAAAATGGTCACTATGCAACGCCAATGATCCATTTCGACAAGACTAAAGAAAAGGGACATCCCTTCGCTTATCATGTTTATGGAACGGCCATTACAACTGTCACAGTTGACTGTCTTCGCGGTCGGTATGAAGTGGACGCTGTGCAAGTGTTACATGATTATGGTCAAAGCTTGAATATGAGCGTTGATCGCGGCCAAATCGAGGGCGGAATCGTACAGGGAATTGGCTGGATGACTATGGAAGAAATTGCTTACGCGGAAAATGGAAGACTTTTATCCAACGCACTTTCAACGTATAAGATTCCGGACATTTATTCTGTTCCGAAGCGCATTGATATTGTGCCTCTTGAAACAACAGGCCATGACTTGGCAATCCTTAAATCAAAAGCTGTGGGTGAACCACCTTTGATGTACGGTATTGGTGCTTACTTCGCGTTGCAAAATGCTGTGCATGCATTCAACCCGGAATGTGAATTGAAATTCGACGCACCCATGACTCCTGAGAAAGTGTTGATGAGTTTGGTTCAAAAAAAAGTTTTCTCCTCAGAGGTTTGATGACATTTATTGATTGAAAAAAAAGATTACAAAATGAGTATTGCAGAGTTCATAAATGGTATTCCAAAAGTTGAATTGCATCTGCACATTGAAGGTTCCTTCGAACCGGAATTGATGTTCGAAATTGCCGGCCGCAACAACGTGAGCATTCCATTCGCAAGTGTGGATGAAGTGAAAGCGGCATACAAATTCAATAACCTGCAAGAGTTTCTTGATATCTATTACGCAGGAGCGGGAGTGCTACTTCACGAAAATGATTTCTACGACCTCACCTATGCGTATCTCAAAAAGATTCACTCGCAAGGTGTTGTGCACACGGAAATATTTTTCGATCCGCAAACACATACTGATAGAGGCGTTTCTTTCGAGACAGTTATCACCGGGATTCATAATGCATTGGAAGATGGTCTGCTGGATTTCGGTATCAGCTACAAATTGATCATGTCTTATCTGCGCCATTTGTCTGAGGAATCTGCATTCAATACGCTTCAACAATCTCTTCCATATAAGAATTGGATTACTGCTGTTGGTCTTGATTCTTCTGAAGTTGGAAATCCGCCATCTAAGTTTGAGCGTGTATTTGCCCAATCACGCGAGGAAGGCTTTCTCACCGTGGCGCACGCGGGTGAAGAAGGGCCGTCGGAGTACATTCATGAAGCTTTGAATTTGCTGAAAGTTTCTCGTATCGACCATGGCAATCGTTGTCTGGATGATGATGCTTTGGTAGACAAACTTTCGAGATTGAAAATGCCACTCACACTTTGTCCCCTTTCAAATCTCGAATTGAAAGTGATAGATGACATGAAGAAATACCCGCTTCGAAAAATGATGAGTCGCGGTCTGAAAGTGACATTGAACTCCGACGACCCGGCATACTTCGGTGGATATATGAATGAGAATTTACACGCAGTGAATGAGGCGCTTCAACTTACAAAGGAAGAGGTAATCACACTTTCGAAAAATGCAGTTGATGCAAGTTTTCTGAATGGTGACGAGAAGAAAGAATTGATGAGTATGATCGATACTTACGCATTGTCAAACTAATGTGCGGCTTATTTTATTAAGCCTTGATAGCGGCTATACCGGGAAGGTCTATGCCCTCCAATGCCTCGAGCATCGCGCCACCACCGGTGCTGACATAACTTACTTTATCTGCAAGATTGAATTGATTGATGGCCGCAACACTATCGCCGCCGCCAACTAAAGTGAACGCACCTTTTGCAGTTGCTTCAACCAGTGCATTGGCAACTTGCTTTGTTCCATTTGAAAACTTTTCCATTTCGAAAACGCCCATGGGCCCATTCCATAGAATGGTTTTTGAAGAAAGAATAATATCACGAAATGCTAAGGCGGAATTTTGCCCAATGTCGAGTCCGATCCATCCCGCAGGGATGTCGTTACTCGCACAAACTTGAGCTGTTGCGTCATTCGAAAACTGATCACCTATAATGGAATCAGCAGGCAAATGAATTTTTACGCCTTTTGATTTTGCTGTTTCAAGTAGATCTTTTGCCATTGCAATTTTGTCTTCTTCTACTAGCGAATTTCCGGTGCTTCCACCCAATGCACGAAAGAAGGTATAGGCCATACCGCCACCAATGATGATGTTGTCAACACGGCTCAATAAATTTTCAAGAATAGAAATTTTACTGGAAACTTTGCTTCCGCCGATGATGGCAGTCACCGGTTTTTCCTGTGAATTCAAAACACGATCGATGCTCCGCACTTCGTCTTCCATCAGATAGCCAAATAATTTATCAGTTGGAAAAAACCTCGCAATGATGGCCGTGCTTGCATGTGCTCGATGTGCTGTTCCAAATGCATCGTTCACATAAACGTCACCATTTTCAGCAAGCTGTCCTGCAAAGAATTCGTCTCCTGATTCTTCTTCCTTGTGGAAACGCAAATTCTCAAGCATTGCTACTTCGCCATTCTTCAGCGAATCCACCACTTTACTTGCTTCTTCTCCTATGCAGTCGGTTGCGAATTTGACATCCGTGCCAAGCAGTTTCGAAACATGAACTACAAGATGCTGCATGGAATACCTTGATTCTGGACCACTCTTCGGTCTTCCGAAGTGTGACATCAATATCGCTTTGCCACCGTCATCCATCACTTTTCGTATGGTCTTTACAGCCGCCCTGATGCGCGTATCATCTGAGATATTGTATTGATCATCTTGTGGAACATTGAAGTCGACGCGAATCAAAGTGCGCTTTCCGTTAAAGTTGTATGAATCGATTTGATAGGACATAATGGAATGTTTGAAAAAGCGAATTTAATCCCGCATAGCGCAATGGAACTATTTTATGGCAATGCGTGTGGATTTGGGTTAATTTTCAACTCAACCATATGAACAAAGAAAAACCCCGCAGAGAATGAACTTCGCGGGGTTAGATTGTTTCGATTTGTTTGTTAATTGGCGCTTGCTATTGGATTCATCAAACCACTGTATGACTGCAATTCCATTTTGATGGAACCAACCATAATCTTCGCTTTTACAAGAATCGGAAGGTGATTGGCGTCGTCCGTAATCCACACACTCAGGTCTTCTTCTTTTTTGAATACACGACCTTTTTGAACCACGGGAGCAAATTTCAAACAGTGATATTTGCCCGCATCTACCTTGATGGTTTCTTTTCCGATGTATTTCATTTTTAATGGATAGATCTCATCGTCAACCAATGTCATGATGGTGAAAACATCTCCTTTTTTAGCCGTCGAATAATCAATTGTGCGTGCGTAGTAGTAAGAACTCAACATGTCCTGAACAAAATCCGGGGTGATATACGAATCGCCTTTGTGGTCTTTGTACGCCCTGCGCTCCGGATGAAATGTGTAGTCCTGATTGATTTTGTATCCGCCTTCATCACAGTTGCGGATAAAACGATATGGAAAAACCCCTTGTTTGTCAATGTAAGTTTCATAGTGATCGCGCACTTTGAAAAACCAGTCGAATGTTCCAAGACTAATTCCGGTTCCAACAATATGAAAGGCTTCGCGATCACCGAATTTGAACTGACTTTCTTCAACCCTTAGGGTTGCCGATCCCGCGTTCAACAGGCCATAATGAACCAAATATTGAACTGTTTCTCCTGCCTGAAAAGCAGTGTTGGTTGTTTGGCGCAGACTCATCGGAGGAAGGTTTTCGATCTTCGCCTTCGGTGGTTTCGTTTGTGCGCTTACTATCGCAAAAGCGAGTAGTAGAATTGGAATGATCAGAATATATTTTTTCATGATGTTTTCACTGAAGTCAAATGATGGGCCACAAATGATAAAAATGCCTTTTGATAAATGTTGGCAAGCTTGTAACGGAGAAAATCGACATCATATTTCGTTTGCGATCTGACCTTTTTATTTCTGTCGGAAAAAATCCCGCGACTGCATACTGCAATTAATCAATGGTCGCAATGCACTTTAGTTCTATCGCTATCGGCGTTGGCAGTGAATTGATCTCAACAGTTGTTCTGCACGGTTGTGCCTCGGTGAAATATTCAGCGTACAGTTTGTTGTATGTGTGAAAGTCACGTTGCATATTCACTAAAAAAACTGTGACGTCTACCAGATTTTCCCACTTACTACCGCTGGACTCAAGTATGACTTTCACGTTGTCGAACACATTGCGACACTGCGCTTCGAAATCGAATTCAAGAAAGTTACCGTTCTTATCGAGCTTCAATCCAGGAACACCACTGTCGGTAGCATCACTTCCCGCAATGCGCGGACCAACACCGGAAAGAAAAAGCAAATTGCCAACACGGCGTGCGTGAGGATAGGCGCCAACTGGTTTGGGTGCTTTGTCGGATATCATAATTATTTACTATCGGATAATGAATGTTGTTGTGTCGCTTTGCGTCTGCACATCACTATTTGCGACGCGGTAATAATATCTCATGTGATGCGTACCGGAACGAAGATCTCCCACATTTATCTTACGCTTATTGTTCATCGTTTCTGAACGAAGAATTTTTCCTTGCGCATCGAGGATCTCGATTCGCAATAACTCAAATCCTTCCAATTCGAATTGAATAAATTCTTTTGCCGGGTTGGGATAAATCCGGAGCTTAGCCTTATGAGGGTTTTCAGTCACCGATGTGAAACATGGAAACAGCGAAATAATGGCCGGCTGAAATTGCTGGGACCAATAGTATTCATTGTGTTGGCCGCCAGGCATAACAATGTTTTGAATGAAGGAAGCCGGAATTGATTGAGCGCTGACGATGTCGTACATCTGTTGCATTCCGGGTACCATGCCCGTGCTTTCTGCATCACCACACACGAAATAAATCCGCGTGTCTTGGTTCATCATAACATTGTTCACGTAGTCATATATTTCTGTGTTGAACCAAAAGGCAGGCGAGAATATTCCCGCCTTAGAAAACACATCATTATTTCTTGCGATGAGATAAATTGAAATCAATGCGCCGAGCGAACTTCCCGCTGTTGCTGTGTGCTCTCTGTCCGGGATTGTTCTGAAGTAATTATCGATGAACGGCTTGAGTGTTTGAACAATAAAGTCTGCATATTGACTTCCCTCTCCGCCTTCGTTGTATTGTGTATTCAGCCATGGAGAATATTCATCAATACGAGAAGCTCCGCCATTATCAATTCCCACCACAATTGCATTCAGACAAGGTGGCCCGGCATTGGCAATCATTGTTTCGTCTACATTCCATTCACCGCTGAATGACGTTGCAGCGTCAAAAAGATTCTGACCGTCGTGCATATAAATCACCGGGTAATGCGCTGCTGATATTTCGTAGTCCAGTGGTAAACTGATCCATATTCGACGCGTTCTTTCAAGTTGTGGAATTGCAAAGTCTGTGTCAAGTATTCTCACGCGATGGGTAACAGTGTGTGTTCCCGCAATATCCTCCCAGCCGGCAATATTCAATGTTTGCGTTGTGCCGTTATGGAAAACAAGACTTCTGTTGGGTATATATGCGCCGCTGGCATTACCTTCAACCATCGACCATCCGCCGTTGCGCATGAATTTGAA
>JAYTOA010000128.1:0-5412 GCA_043748015.1 Flavobacteriales bacterium | reverse complement strand
GCAATCTTTCTCGCAGGATGACTTGGTCGAACCTGGAATCCGATGATGATCGCATCCGATGCACTTGCAAGCAAGACATCCGATTCGCTGATCTGTCCAACTCCTTTGTGGATGATTCGAACCTGTATTTTTTCAGTAGAAAGTTTCTGTAATGAATCGGTAAGTGCTTCAACAGAACCATCCACGTCACCTTTAACGATGAGGTTAAGCTCTTTGAAATCTCCCAATGCAATACGTCTTCCAATCTCTTCGATGGTAAGGTGTTTCTTGGTGCGGAGACTTTGCTCACGTTGTAACTGTTGACGCTTCAAAGCGATAGTTCGCGCTTCTTTTTCATCTTCAAGTACATTGAATTTATCACCGGCATTTGGTGCGCCTTCAAAACCAAGCAATGAAATGGGTGTTGCTGGTCCGGCGGAAGTCACTTTTTGTCCACGCTCGTTGAACATTGCTTTTACACGACCACTATTGTGTCCTGCAAGAATCGCATCACCCACGCTCAACGTTCCACCTTCCACAAGAAGTGTAGTAACGTATCCGCGCCCTTTGTCTAGGGCAGATTCAATCACTGTTCCTGATGCGCGTTTGTTTGGATTCGCTTTCAACTCAAGAAGATCTGCTTCAAGCAAAACTTTCTCAAGTAATGCGTCGATGTTCAATCCTTTCTTGGCAGAAATTTCCTGGCTTTGGAATTTACCGCCCCACTCTTCCACAAGAATATTCATGGCTGAAAGTTGCTCGCGAATTTTATCAGGATTGGCATCCGGTTTATCGACTTTGTTAAAGGCGAAAATCATTGGAACACCTGCGGCTTGTGCGTGAGAAATGGCTTCCTTCGTTTGCGGCATCACGCTATCGTCTGCGGCAATCACAATGATGGCAAGGTCGGTCACTTGCGCACCACGAGCACGCATAGCGGTAAACGCTTCGTGACCCGGTGTATCGAGGAATGTGATTTTTCTTCCTGCAGCAACTTCTACGCTGTATGCACCTATGTGCTGTGTGATACCTCCGGCTTCACCGGCAATTACGTTGGCTTTACGTATAAAGTCGAGCAATGATGTTTTTCCGTGATCGACGTGACCCATTACTGTAACCACCGGCGAACGGGGAACGAGACTTGTAGGATCATCTACTTCTTCAGCGATGGACTCTGAAACATCAGCACTTACAAATTCAAGTTCGAATCCAAACTCTTCAGCGATGATGTGAATAGTTTCCGCATCCAAACGTTGATTAAGCGAAGCGAAAATTCCAAGCTGCATGCACGCTTTGATGATCTCGGTCGGTTGCTTATTCATCATGGAAGCAAGCTCACTCACTGTTACAAACTCGGTAAGTTTCAATACCGAACTTTCCGCAGCTTGGCGCTCCATTTCTTCTTCATTGCGTCGCGCAACGTAATCTCTCTTTTCTCTTCTGAATTTACTTGATTTCGATTTTCCTTGACCACCAAGACGGGCAAGCGTTGCCTTCACCTGGTTCTGAATATCTTGTTCACTCAGTTCTGTTTTCTTTGGTTCAGGAGCCTTCACCGTACGCTGCTGTCGGCGATCAATTTCCTGTTGGCGCGCAACATCTACTTTGTTCACACGCTTGCGCTTGCGCTTCTCGTCGTTTGTGTTTTTGTTGGTATCGGGCTTTTTCTTTTCTACCTCTGAAGGAAGTTCGATTTTACCCATCAGCTTAACGCCGGAAAGTTTCTCAACTTTTACACGAATTAATTCCTTCTCAGGAGCCGGGGCAAGCTTTACCTCTTCGACAATTTCTTCTTTCTTAGCAACAACTTCTTCAGCTACTTCTTCAACCTTTTTCTTTCCTTTGGAAGTCGTTGTCTTCTCTTCAACAACAGGTTCGTCCTTCTTCTTTCTACCCTTCGTTTTTGGTTTTTCAATGGAGTCAAGATCAATCTTGCCGATGATCTTCACCTCGTTGGTTCTCTCTTCAGCCGGTACTTCTTTTACCTCTTCCTCAGCTTTCTTTTTGGCGGCAGTTTTCTTCGCAGGCTTTTCTTCCTCTTCGATTTCCGGAGGCGCAGCAGGCTTTACAACTTCAACTTTTGGAGCCGGAGCCGGTTTGTCCTTTACTTCAATTTTTCGTTTGAATTTGGAATAGTCGATTTCCGGTTCTTCTTCTATGACTTCGCCGGTTCTGCTTTTCTTGGAATCTTCGAGGGTGATGGTAGAGCGCGACTCTTTGACTTTTGCCGCTGTCTCTTCTGTTTTTAGTTTCGCAGCTTTGTCATCTGCGAACTCAGTACGCACTAGGTCGTAGAGTGGACCATCAATCTTGGCCATTGGATCATCTTCCATTTTGGCTCCTTGTTTTACAAGGAATTCAATGATAGTTCCCGTACTCACACCAAGCTCTTTGGCTGCTTTACCTAATCGTGTTGCCTTTGTTTCCGACATAATTTACTTGTCTAAAATCACAATGGCCATGCGCAGTTTGGGCGAGGAAGGAACTATATGTCTGCCTTTGCTTACTGCTTCATGGTCGTGATTTGTTGTGCCTTTTATTCTAATTTATTTCAGCGCGCAAGGTATATCCTTTTTGCGCAGGGTATGCAAATTTTCTTTCACAGACCGCGTGTGCAGGTCATCGCCTGCACACTGGTCCGGAAGTTTTTATTCAAATTCCGCCTTCAGAATTCTCATCACTTCATCCACTGTTTCTTCTTCAAGATCCGTTCTCTTCACAAGGTCTTCTTTTGGAATGTTCAACACGGAACGAGCCGTATCACAACCAATCGATTTCAATTCGGTGATGATCCATGCATCGATCTCGTCTGAGAATTCTTCCAAATCCACATCGTCGATGTCTGTATCTGTTTCGCGATAAACGTCGATTTCGTATCCTGTTAGTCTACCGGCAAGTTTGATATTGTTTCCGCCTTTTCCTATGGCTAGCGATACTTGATCAGGCTTTAGGAAAACATCGGCCTTCATACTTTCTTTATTGAGGTTGATGCTGCTGATTTTCGCAGGTGCCAATGCACGGGTGATCAACAATTGCTCGTTGCTCGTATATTGAATAACGTCGATGTTCTCGTTGCGCAATTCTCTTACTATAGAGTGAATACGCGCGCCCTTCATTCCAACACAAGCACCTACAGGATCTACGCGATCGTCATAGCTTTCTACAGCAACTTTCGCGCGCTCTCCCGGCTCTCGTACAATCTTCTTGATAGTGATGAGTCCGTCGAATACTTCGGGTACTTCCTGCTCGAATAATTTCTCGAGGAATTCCGGAGCAGTGCGGCTAAGGATAATCTGAGGTGAATTGTTGCGCATGTCTACTTTGTAAACAACCGCACGTATGGTATCACCTTTCTTATAAAAGTCTGTTGGGATCTGCTGATCTTTTGGAAGGATCAATTCATTGTCCTCGTCATCGAGTACAAGCATTTCTTTTTTCCAAACCTGATAAACTTCGCCGGAAATAATTTCTCCAACGCGCTCACGGTATTTTTGGTAAAGGTGATCTTTTTCAAGATCCATGATGCGCGATTGCAAATTCTGACGCATCGCAAGAATGTTGCGACGACCGAAATCTTCGATCTTGATCTCTTCGATCAATTCTTCACCCACATCGAGGTCGTCAACCACTTTGCGTGCTTGACTCACTTCAATCTGAGCAACCTCGTCGTCGAGTTCGCCATCTTCCACCACTTCACGTGTGCGGATGATCTCGAGGTCACCACGATCAGGATTGACAATGATGTCGAATCCGTCGTCAGCGCCCCAACGCTTGAGGATCATACTGCGGAAAACCTCATCGAGGATGTTGTTCATGGTTTCCCTGTCAATGTTCTTCAACTCCTTAAAGTCGGAGAAGGCGTCCATTAGATTTATTCCTTTCATCTTTGTTGGTATTGGGTATTTGGTATTGAGTATTGGGATTTTGAAGTCCCCTTTGCCAAGTTCAAGTACCGGATTTACTGTTTATTTTTTTGAATTAGTAGTGGGTATTTGGTATTGGGATGTTGAAGTCTCCTTTGCCAGGTTCAGATACCGGGTTCGCTGTTTGCTTTTTTTGTTTTTTGAATTAGTAATGGGTATTTGGTATTGGGATGTTGAAGTCTCCTTTGCCAAGTTTAAGTACCGGATTTACTGTTTACTTTTTTTGTTTTTATTCTTTCTTCAAGTTTGCGTTGAAGCATATAATTTCTTTTCTGAATGCTTTCGATTTTATTCGAAAACGCTTCATATTCTTTTTCTGTGATCAAACTCAATTTTTGAGAAATGATCAGCTGTGTTTTCAACTCGCCGGAAGAGCCTGAGGCTATTCCTAAAAAATGTTTGAACTCACCATCATTGTTTCTGCACGATCCTTCAGCAATATTGCTCGGTATTGAATTCGCACATCTCCTCATCTGGCTAGTCAATCCGTACAATTCCTCTTTCGGAAACTGTTTTGTGGTATTGTAAATTTCAACTGCTAAATCAAGTGAGTCTTGCCAAATGGTTAATTTCTCAAATTGATTCATCATTTCATTTTTTTAGAAATGCTCTTGCGCTCCCAATACCCAATACCAACTTCCCAATACCTATTTAAAACTTATTTCTATTTTTGTTTCTGCGATTTCGGAGAATGGAATTTCAAATTCCTTTTCAACCAATTTCTTACTTTTTTTACCTGGCACTTCTTCTTTGACTTCAGTTGCAATTGTCACTGAGTCGTTCGTCGCACTTAATAATGTGCCAATCAATTTAGTCTTATCCGTCTTCTTTATCGCCACGTTGCGACCAATGTTCTTCACATACTGGCGTTGAACCAACAATGGCTTGGAGAGATCAGGCGAAGACACTTCCAGTGAATAGTCTTCCACATCGCGATCCATTTCGTGGAGTATGTGGCGATGAATGTCCATGCATGCTTCAATGTTTACTCCATTGTCACCATCCATTGTCACATCGATGGCATTTCCCGGGCGCACTTTTATCTCCACGATAAACATATCGCTGCCTGCGATCTTGTCGAGGATGATGGATGCTACTTGTTCTTTTGTGATCATGTTCTTGTTGTCGGCCGTTTACACCAAAGAAAAGAGGGGCTTGAGACCCCTCTTCACATTGTATTCGTACGTGCCAAAAGCGGGGCGAATATACTACGAGATAATGGAATAGAAAAAAAATGAAAGTTTTTTATGGAATATCAAGTGTGGCGGCATCTTATAGTCGATATAGGTAACAAACTCACCTCAAATATCCAATAGAGCTTGGTTGTACATGCTTTATGAAATGTAAAAATGGAGGTATGTGGCCAAATGAAAATTTTACTTAACGTCTATATCATCTAAAACCATGAATGTGTGTATTACTGCTAACATTTCGGACCATCGGTTAAGTTTGATAAATAAATCCGATGACAATGAAAAGAACCAGAAGAAAGTTTACTGCCAAATTCAAG
>JAYTOA010000127.1:0-8773 GCA_043748015.1 Flavobacteriales bacterium | reverse complement strand
TTGCGCACGAGTTGGCGCAAGTTCAGAAGAACTTCGTTTTCATGTTTGAAAGTGAATCTCGCCGTTTGAATCATATTGCTCCTAAGCGCATTGATCGTGTTGTTATTTTTCAAAATTAAATTCCCGGTGATGGAACGAAACAATTTTGCTTCTGATTGCAATACAGAATTCACTGCGATGAGCAAATTGCGCGACTCACGAACAATGGTAGTGGTGGCATCATTCACAGGATTTGCGAAGGCATGAAATCGCTGAAGAAGAAATTCTGCAAGTTTCGTTGGCGTGATGGAATTTTGAAAAGACACCATCTCACTCACCGTTTCATTGGTAGCGTGACCAATACCGGTGAGCACCGGCAATGGAAATATGGAAATGTTCTTTGCTAGCGCATAGTTGTTATAGCACGAGAGTCCAACATCGCCACCACCACCGCGAATGATAGCGACAACGTCAAAGTGATGTTTTACTTTCTCAATTCTTGATAATTGATAGTTGATAGATTCAATCGCATTTTCACCTTGAAGAATCGCGGGGAAAAGCATGTGAAAGAATTTATAGCCCCAAGGATTTTTCTCGATCACTTCCATGAAGTCAGCATAGCCTTTGCTCGTTTCAACAGATATGATGGCAATTCGTTGGGGTAGGAGAGGGAGTATGTTTTTCTTGTTGCGGTCGTAGAGATTTTCTTTTTTCAGTTTATCAATCGTCTCCTGTTTTTCTTTCTCCAGATCACCAAGAGTAAACGACGGATCGATATCCATAATGTGAAGAGAAAGACCATAGGAAGGATCGAACTTCACCTTTGCCTGAAAGAAAATTTTGATGCCTTCCTTCAGCGGTTCCTTTAGGACTTTCAGAAATTGCGCATTCACCCTTTTGTAATCGTCGGCCCATAGCGTGCATCGCATTTGTGCCACCACCTTGCCATTCACTTTTTCCACCAGTTCCGGATAACAGTGACCCGAGTGACTGTAGTAATTCAGCTTATTCATTTCCGCTTTGATCCAATAGGACGAAGCATAGCGATCACTCAATGTTTTTTGAATGGAGCGTGTTACTTCCAGCAGCGAGAATATTTGTTTGTCCTGGATGAGTTCGGGCATAGAGCAGTGTTGAGGATGGCGAAACGAAAATAGTTGGGTGCGTTTTCCACTGTAAAAGTCCGTCAAAAAACTACTCGTAGTGTAAAGTTGTTATGCCATTGAAAAGAGAAGACTTGCTCAGAAATTCACAAGGAAAAGGGTGAAAAGAGGAAGAGGTGGATCGGCAAAGAGTCATTTTATGACAGCAAATGCGCGTATTTCCATTAAAAATTGATTGTTGGACGCCTTAGTTATCAGGCATATAAAGACAAATACACTTAGAAAGCAAAATTCCATTTTGAAAGAGAAGATTTGAAATTAGATTTGCCGCGGAGAGTTGGCAGAGTGGTCGATTGCGGCAGTCTTGAAAACTGTTGAACTGAAAGGTTCCTGGGGTTCGAATCCCTAACTCTCCGCAAGAAAAACAAATGAAGGAATCCGGGTTACCGGATTTTTTCATTTTATACCCTTGCCGAATCCGAAGCGAAGCTTCGAGTGAGGCAAGGGTATAAAATGAAAAAATGGGCTTTGCCAAATTCCTTATTTGTTTTTCTTGTGTCGAACTCCCCGAACAGGGATCATGCAATAATCCCTAACTCTCCGCAAGAAAAACAAATGAAGGAATCCGGGTTACGGGATTTTTTCATTCTATACCCACGCGTATCCGAAGCGAAGCTTCGCGGGAGCGCTCGGTAAACAAGCCCCAACTGGAATCAAACAGTACTTCTTTCGGAGTTATTCTGTAGTTTACTTATTCAATCAAGTTATTTCGCTTCTGATTTATCAGTAATGGTTGTTAAGTGTAAATCACAATTACCTTTTTGAAAAGCATCGAAATTGTCTTCATATCAAATACTGAGTTATCTCATATCACTGAATTGAAGGTTCATCCATTTACTACCTTCCCCTATGCTATTATGAGACAATCAGCTTTGAACGCCTTACTGTATGAGACTGGCCAACTTTGGCTCTTCGCCATGCGTTTTTTTCGTGAGGGTTTCAAGCCGCCCTATGAGTTGGCGGAATTAGTGAAGCAGTGCTTTTATATAGGCAACAAAACATTGCCACTTGTTGCAATTACAGGTTTCATAATGGGACTGGTGATTACGATTCAATCTCATCCTTCCATGGCCACTTTTGGTGCGGAGTCCTGGCTGCCTTCTGTCGTGTCAGTTTCGCTGGTGAGGGAAATTGTGCCGGTGATAACGGCATTGATCTGCGCCGGAAAAATTGGTTCTGGAATCGGCGCCGAGCTAGGTTCCATGAAAGTGACAGAACAGATTGATGCCATGGAAGTTTCAGGAACGAATCCTTTTAAATATCTCGTAGTAACACGTGTGATCGCTTGTGTTTTAATGGTGCCGCTACTGGTGGTGGTGAGTGATACGATTGCTTTGTATGGAGCTTATCTCGGTGTGAATATGAAACAGGTCATCAGCTTTGATCTCTTCACTACGCAGATATTTCAGAAGCTTTCTTTTGGCGATCTCATCCCTTCCATAGTAAAGTGTTTCTTCTTTGGTTTTGCCATTGGTATTGTTGGATGTTACAAAGGATATACAACAAAAAAGGGAACGCAGGGGGTTGGAATGGCAGCCAATTCTGCCGTTGTTGTGTCTACTTTTATTGTCTTTATCATTGATCTCATCGCGGCACAAATAGCTGATATTTTCGATATCACATGAATGTGGAAAAATCATATATCGGTGAGCCGGTCATCCGTATTCGCGGACTGAAAAAAGCGTTTGGGGATAATAAAGTCCTGCGCGATTTTGATCTCAACGTGCACGAAGGTGAAAACGTTGTTGTGCTCGGGAAATCGGGCTCGGGGAAATCTGTTCTGATCAAATGTATCATTGGATTAATGCCTCCGGATGAAGGAACGATCAATGTCCTGGGCAATGAGGTGACTGAAATGAATCATGTGGATCTTGATAAACTTCGCGTGAAAGTGGGTTTTCTTTTTCAGAGCAATGCGCTGTACGATTCCATGACGGTACGTGAGAATCTTGAGTTTCCTCTCAGAAGGCATGGTGGGAAAATGAAGCAATCGGAAGTGGATGCGCTGGTAATGGAAGCGCTGGAGAATGTTGGTCTCGAAGAAACGGTGGAGTTGATGCCGGAAGATCTTTCAGGTGGCATGAAGAAACGTATTGCACTTGCACGTACGTTGATCCTGAAACCGAAAATTATTTTGTATGATGAACCAACAACTGGATTGGATCCTATCACCGGAAAGGAAATCGGAAATCTGATGTTGGATATTCAAAAGAAATACAAGACATCTTCCATTATCATTTCTCATGATTTGAATTGCGTGAAGTTGACAGCGAATAGAATCGCGATGTTGATTGACGGAAAATGTCATGCATCTGGTTCTTTCGAAGAATTGATCAATTCTAAAGATAAAGTAGTAAGGGAGTATTTCGATTGATATGAAGAAAGAACAGAGAATAAACAGGATCCGGCTTGGAGCTTTTGTGCTTGCGGGCACTGCATTGTTATTGCTCGGACTTTATTATATAGGAAGTCAGAAAAATATTTTTCACTTCACGATTAAAGTCAATGCCGATTTTAATGATGTGGCTGGATTGATGCCCGGCAACAATGTTCAATTCAATGGCATCAATGTAGGAACGGTGTCGAAGGTTTTTCCAATTGCCGATACTATTATCCGCGTTGAGTTCACCATCGATGCGGGCACCACACAATTCATTGCTGACGATGCAACAGTGTCGATTGGCACAGATGGTTTGCTTGGAAACAAGATGATGAATATTTCACCGGGAACGCATGGAAATCCATCTGTGGAGGAGGGCAGCACTTTGCGTTCGAATAATCCCTTCGAGATGGAAAATGCGATGCGTACATTGGATATCACGGGCGAGAATCTGAAAGTCATAACAGACAACTTGCGCAACATTACTGATAAGCTTGATAACAACAGTTCACTTTGGAATTTGCTGTCTGATTCCGTGCTGGCCGAAAACGTCCGCAGTGCTGTTGTTGGTTTTCAGATCACAGGAGAAAGCACCGCAATTATTTCCGGAGACCTCAGTAAGATTGTTTCGGATATCAGATTAGGTAAAGGAACTGTTGGCGCCTTGCTCACCGACACACTTATCTCCCATAAACTGAATCAAACCATAGTGAATATTCAAGCGGTTAGCGACTCGGTTGCAATGATATCCGGCGACTTCAGAATCATTTCTCAAAGACTTAAAAATGGCGAAGGATCGATTGGAACACTTCTAACAGATACAACTTTCGTTCACAATCTGAATGAGAGCATGATCAACATCAATAAAGGAAGTGTCACACTGAATGAAAACCTCGAGGCGCTAAAACTTTCCTGGCCTTTCAAGAAATATTTCAAAAAGCAGGAAAAGGAGAAGTAGTGAAATATTAATATTGAAGATTGCATCATTTCAAAGGAACACACTCCTTCTCAAATCCCAACGGTCTTTTTCACCTCGATAACTGCACATACCCGCTATAACTTCGAAGGTTCAAAACATTCAGAATATAATAATAGGTGCCTTCAGATAGATCTCCACCATTCCAGTTATTATTGTAATTGGATTTTGTAAATACAAGATTTCCCCAGCGATTATATACTTCCAGTGTATTTCCCTGAAAGTATTCGAGGTTTTTAAATTCGAGATTTTCATTAAGTCCATCACCGTTGGGGGTGAATATATTCGGAACGACTAGTTGCTCAGTTATCACTTCCACCTCACGGCAAACTGTCGCCGGACAACCATTTTCTGTAACAATGTGCAAACATGCTTCATGTGTTCCCAATGAATTGAAAGCGTAAACAGTGGTTATTCCGGATGCGCCGGAATTGCCATCAAAACTCCATGTCCATGAAGTAACGGTTCCGCTGGAACTAACTGCTGACCCTTCGAATCCGGCGCCCACATTCAGGAATGCCGGTGATGGGTGAATTTCAAAATCTGTTGATGGTGGAGGTAGCACATGAAAGAAAAATTCCGTATTCAATGAAGAACATCCATTGAATGTGGCCTGTCCGAAATACGAAACCTGCATAGTGTCCGTGCTCGGATTCGAAATCATCACAGGAATAGAACCAGTTCCATTTGTATTGTTGCCCGCCCATATGTACGAACTTCCTGTCTGACAACTACTGAGATTGAAGTTGTACTCCAGATCACTGCAAATTTCCGAAGGTGGAATGATGACATCAGGGGCAGGTTTAATGTTCACGACCGAAGCAGGCACGTCGGGTGCGACATTTCCACAAACATCTGTAATCACACATGGAGGCACAGGTATCGAGTTGAACGACGGACAATAAACAGGACAACCTGGAATATTCAAAGGAAGATTGGCGAGTTTACCTGCAACATCACAAGGCGTAGGTTGTTCAATCACCACAGTGCCTGTCATCCATGGATGGGTCATGGTATATGGAGGAACGCCATATCGCATGCGTGCTTTGCCTATCACATTGCAATTATTGGAACAAATAGCAGCTAATGGAATTGACCAGCCATCCTGATGTATTTCAACTGTATGTCCCTCGATATAAGCTGTAAATGGCCACGGAGAACTTGGCGTATAATAGACAGCATTCGCATTGCAATCACCGGCAGGAGTATACCTGCCGAGATGCATTCTCAAATAAAAACTCGTTTGCGAACACGATGGAGGATAGCAACACATCAAGGGTTCGCGCATGTCAAAACTCAAAAGATAGGCAGTGCCCGGAAGTTGATCGGCTGGCGGCTGAGCCTCAAATAATCCGGTTTGTGAACACGGTGTACTAAAATACATCGCACCGTTATCCATGATGGCATTGGCAAGTGGATCTGCAAAAAAACTTGCGGTAACAAACAACCCCGTTACCGTAATCTGTCCGGGAACAGTGACAAGCATGCTATCCACATTGTAATTTGGAATGTGACATGAAGGCATGAATTCGTTGCCCCATGCGGCTGTTGGACCAACAATGAGCGGATCTATGATAACAGGATAGGCAGTCGTCGGATCTGTCAACCAAGCATTTTCAATGCGTGTTATCAATTGCCATTCGTTGATGGTTTTTGTTTTTTGCAAAATGCAACCGGCCAATATGTGCTTTTTGTTTTGATCAAAACAAAGCGTTGGATGAATTGTCGAAATCACTTCTCCATTTAATTCCACCAAAAAATTACCCATCCATAGATCGCCTTTCGAATGACCGTGTGCAACATCCGTTTTGATTGTTGCTCCGGCCGGTATGACGATGGTTTCGCTGATCTCAAAATATTCAGCGGAGACAGTTTGAACTGCATTCAATACATACTGATACTTCACCGAATTTTCGAAGGCAGTCATTTCTTTATCCACGCTCGGAAGAATGTTGCGCGCAATCAAGTGCGTGTTGTCGATTTCTTCAAACAAAACATTTGCGTCACTTCCGTTGATGGCCACTTTGCCGCCATGAATTACTTCATATTTTGTAGCATGCGCAGTATGAATGCGGCCATTTTGTTCTATGCTAAGAGGAAATTTTTGCAGACATGCTTCCCAACTTCCTTTGTTGAATTGTAAAGTGTGATCAATTCTTTCCAATTGACCATTGCGCTGAAAATACAGAGGACGCAGGCATTGTTCAATCATAATTCTGCCATCAACATGCTTCCATGTTGCAGAATTCATTTCGCGCTTTTCTATGATTTCACGCCAGTCCGATTTATCAGTGAAAAATGAATGAGCATTGGGATTTTCTTGTTTTCGTTCCTGTATAAATCCACTCATGGCATGCTGAGAACATGCGAACGCAACATTCAATACAGAAATTAGAAGAATGATTGTGGCGCGTATAATCATACGAAAGGTTGAATTCGGATTGTGTACCCAAATATAAATGGAATTGGAGACTGAAGGTGTTCAAGAGTTCATCAAAAAATGGAGAAAAGGAGATATGTTGTCAATTTTGAATTTCGTTTCGAATGAATCAAGCAGAAGTGTTTCATTTTCGCTCACCTTTTATATCCAATTTGAGCCCCGGCATAGATAAATTTGCGCTCCGATATGAATAAGAAATTACTAAGGTTTTTCAGGCCATTGGTCGCAATACTTTTCTGCGTTTTTTTTACCGCAAATATGTCATCACAATGTGTACTCATCAATGAAGTAATGGTGAACCCTTCTTCAGCCTGTGATGGTTCTTGTACGCCGAGCACTGCCGAATGGGTGGAGCTCTACAACACGTGTAATGTGGCAGTCGACCTGGGATGTTATGTGCTCACTGATGGTGATTTTTCTGTGACCATACCACCGGGAACAATGATAGCTGCGAATGGATTTCTGATGATTGGTTCAACCAATTCCGGAAATGCGGTGAACATAGACTGGGGTACTTGCGGATGCACAAGCGGTCCAATAAATCAGGTAGGGATTTTTACAAACTCGAATGAGCAATTGGCTTTTACCAATGGTGCCGAAGTATTACAAGACGCCATCTATTGGGGAACAGGCCAATTTGCCCAGACACCTTCATTTACTACAAACACAATTGGTGCTTGCGCTTCCATAACTATTCCACTTTCCGCAAGCAATCCGATTTTTCAGGCGTTGCCATCTCAAAGCGGTAACGATGGATTTTCTCTTTTTAGATCTTGTGATGGCAATACGAATTGGTTGTCGGGAGGAGCAGCACCAACTCCGGGCACAAGTAACGGAACAGGAGATGCGATTGAGGCAAATTTCGAGGCATCATTAACCAGCATCTGCGCAGGAGAGTGCATTGATTTTTCGAGCACGGGAACAGGAACTCCTACAAGCTGGGCATGGCAATTCCCCGGAAGTGCTATTCCAAATGCCAGCTCTGCGAATGTGAGCAGTGTTTGTTATCTGGACGGTGGAACATTTGATGTAACTCTCACAGTTGCGAATGCATGCGGTCAGGCGGTGCAAACAATGGCCGGATACATTGTAGTGAGTGGAGCAACGGCTCCTGCCATCCAGGCTAATGGCCCGTTGAGTTTTTGTGTAGGTGGATCCGTCACGCTTTCAACCAATTCAACCGAAGCACTGCAATGGTATATGAACAGCGAGCCAATTACGGATGCCACCGGAAATCAATTGGTGGTCATGGAATCCGGTTCATACTATGTCGCCACGGTCAATGGAAGTTGTAGCTTCAATAGTGCAGCATTGAACGTGGTGGTGTCCGCTGCTTTGGAACCCATTATTTCCAGTGATGGTGATCTCACTATTTGCATGGGTGAAAGTGTTAATCTACAAGCGCCTTTAGGTTTTGGTTCCTATCAGTGGATGCTGAATGATGAGCAGGTGGCGGATAGCACGTCGTCTTCATTCACAGCATATACGGCGGGAAATTATTCCGTGATTGTAACATCGGGAAGTTGCAACGGTGTTTCCAACGTTTTGGAAGTATTAGAAAGTGTTGCGATGATGGTTGCGATTTCACCGGGTACTCTTCCAACACAATGTCCAAACGCTGAAGTATTGCTCAATGCAACAGAAGGTTTTACAGAATATACTTGGTTACAAAACAGCGTCGAAATATCGACGGGAGCCATATCAGATTTTACAATCACAGAGCAGGGAAATTATCAGGTGCAGGCAACGGATGAATTTGGATGTATAAATGTTTCTGAAGTTGTTGTGGTCAATTATTATCCGTCCATAAGTCCACAACAGAATCCGCCATCCAC
>JAYTOA010000126.1:0-1533 GCA_043748015.1 Flavobacteriales bacterium | reverse complement strand
TTGGCCTATTTGCTATTGGATAGAATCAGTTGTGTGATCGACTTGTAATGAAGAATGAATATCGCGAAAAGAGACATCAGATTTTTTCATGTTTGGTCTGTTCCATAATTTGGAATGAATTGAACGCGATAATATCCATGAATATCATCTAGATTCTTCACTTTTTCGACCATGTCTGCATGCGTCTTCTCAATTTTGCTAACCGGCTAATTGAACTGCGCAATGTATTTTGAAGGATTCGCCAACTATGACGTGGGCGTAATTTCTGGATTGAACAAATCCATTATTAAATGATAGGAGGTGCAGTGGTGTTGAAGAGGAATGTGTAGTTATTCGTTATTGGGTTATCAACTTATTGCTAAAATGTGGGCAACTACTTGAGCAACGAAATCCAATGGAATTCAATTGCATGAGTATGGGTTCAATAGCGCGCCCAATAACCAATAACTCAGTAACCAGTAACTAACTTACTAACCGAATATCCATCATAATTTTCTTAATGTGCACCATATGATTTTTCTACATTTGCCGCCGCATATAAAAAACATAAAAAACAAAATCAAATGAAAAAATTCTTTTTTGCGGTTGCAGCTATTGCATTGACAGTGTCTTTTACTTCATGCGGTGGCGGTTGGACACCTGAGAACAAAAAGTCTATCAACTCTACTTGTTCTAGTTTAATGGAAATTGCTTATCCTGATGATGCAAAGACTATCTGCGATTGCTACGTAAATAAGCTTGTTGAGAAATTCCCTAAGGCTGACCAAACTCCTGATCAATCTTCAGCCTTGATGGACGAGTGTTCTGCTGACGCCAAGAAAAAAGCGGAAGAGGCTTTCGATAAGAAAATGAATGAAATGATGGAAGGAATGGATGGTGCAGAAGGTGCAGAAGGTGCTGTTGAAGGAGCTGCTGACGCAACGGAAGAAGCTGTGAAAGAAGTTGGAACTGAGCACAAGCATTAATTTTTCAGAGATAAACTGTTTGAAAAGCCCCGGTTCGGGGCTTTTTTTGTGCCATGAAAAAAATCATTCTTACCTATGGCACCATCGCAGGACTAATTGCGGGCACGTTCCTTTTTGTTTCCGTGATATTATTCACTAACGGAACGCTCGATATGAAGAACGGGCAATGGGTTGGATATGGATCCATGATCGTTGCACTGGCATTTGTATACGTTGGTATCAAGATTTATAGGGATGTCCATTCTAATGGAATCATCACTTTTAAAAAAGCTTTCATCATCGGAATTCTGATCAGTCTTGTTGCAGCTATCATTTATGCTATTTCATGGGAAATTGCGCATAAAACTGTTGCAACAGGTTTCATGGATCTGATGACCCAAAACTACATGGATGAATTGCGCAGCAGTGGCGCTACGGATGAGGCTTTGCAAAATGCGAAGATTGAAATGGACGGTTTTGTCGAGATGTATAAAAACCCTGTCGTGCGCTTTTTACTTACCGTTATGGAAATACTTCCCGTTGGTTTGGTAGTTACGATTGGTAGCGCAGTGATGTTAATGAAGAAAGT
>JAYTOA010000125.1:0-18960 GCA_043748015.1 Flavobacteriales bacterium | reverse complement strand
CTTTCAAAAAAGTCCGGCACCGATTTGCCAAGCTAAATTCCCTCCTTTTCTTTTTTGAAATCAGTCGTCAAACAGGGATTTGTCTATAGCCCTGCGGTGACAGGATTTCTACGTATTTTCTCTAAGGCCGATCCCCAACGTTTGATGGTGCTAATTCAAGATTGAACATTCATTGAATGTAGAATTCTAAGATGCAAAATCATTTGCAATGTATATCCCCTAAGCATCACGCTTAGCTTATACCAACAAATACAGGTCAATGCGAAGTAACACGTTCATCCGATGAATAATTAACTGCGCTTGAATCCAACTGCATTCTCACTCCACCACCACTCCCATATCACAAAACTTGGCGATACGTTTTTCAGATCTTTCTTTGGGATTCATTTTTAAAAGTGCCGCAATTTCATCTTTGATCACCTGCTTCACGATTTGAAAAGTTGCTTCTCTATTCGCATGGGCTCCGCCCATCGGTTCGCGAACAATACCATCAATTAATTTATTGCCGAGCATATCTTCAGGCGTCAGTTTCAATGCCTTCGCTGCGGTGACTTTGTGATCCCATGATCGCCAGAGAATGGAAGAACAGGACTCTGGTGAGATGACACTGTACCATGTGTTTTCCAACATCAATACTCTATCACCAATACCGATTCCGAGTGCACCACCAGAAGCGCCTTCACCAATGACAATACAAACGACGGGCACTTGCAACTTCATCATTTCAAATAGATTTCTTGCGATAGCTTCACCCTGTCCGCGCTCTTCAGCTTCCAATCCCGGAAACGCTCCGGGCGTATCAATGAATGTAACAATCGGACGATTGAATTTTTCAGCGAGCTTCATCAAACGAAGCGCCTTTCGATATCCTTCCGGATTGGCCATACCGAAATTGCGGAATTGACGCAACTTGGTAGTAATCCCTTTTTGTTGACCGATAAACATTACACCTAGATCATCGACGAAACCGAATCCGCCAATCATGGCCTTATCGTCCTTTACTGTTCGATCACCGTGTAATTCAACCCAATTGTTGCCGGTAATGGCTTCAATATATTGCAATGTATAAGGGCGATCCGGGTGACGACTTACTTGCACGCGCTGCCATGGATCCAGATTGGAATAGATTTCTTCCGTTTTTGATTTTACAGAACTTTCGAGATCAGAAATAGCGTTCGACATATCGACGCCGGCTTTCTTCTCACTTTCACGCAATTTTTCTATTTGAGAATGAAGCTCTTTAATAGGCTCTTCAAATTCCAAGTAGTTCATAGGTCAATTATTATAGGGTGCAAAGTAGATAAAAGTTTCAATAACACGATACGGTTTAGAACCACATTCAAACAACACTTTCGGTTTTACAAATCCAATCAAATAATCTGCACGATTTTCATATAAAAATGTAGACTGTTTATCGCAAAATGTGCCAACAGTAAAACACTATGACCAAGCGCTTAAAAACGCCTCCAGTTTCTCAATAGCTCTGCCTCTGTGGCTCAATGCATTTTTTTCATCCATAGTCATTTCTGCGAAAGTTCGCAACTCACCATCAGGCATAAAGATTGAATCATAGCCGAAACCCTCCTTTCCTCTGGGTGCCTCGAGGATTCGACCTTCGACCACACCTTCAAAAAAATATTCCTGCTTCTGAAGAATGAGGCAGATAACTGTACGAAAACGCGCCATGCGGTTTTCATATCCTTCAAGATTTGAGAGCAACAATTTGATATTATCATCTGCATTGCGTTGATCACCTGCATATCGCGCCGACATTACACCGGGATGATTGTTCAGTTCCAAAACTTCGAGTCCGGTGTCATCAGCGAAACAATCGACATGATACTTTTCAAAAATAAATCGCGCTTTTTGTCGGGCATTGCCTTCAAGTGTCGGACTGGTTTCAGGAATTTCATCGGCACATCCGATATCAGTCAAACCTTGAAGAGGGAATTTGCCTCCAAGTTTCCTGAACACTTCCGTCACTTTGTTATTATTTGCGCTGGCAAAAACAAGATTATTCATATGAAATTTTTACGGATTACTTTTCCCGTTTCAGTTCTATCGAATTGAGGAGTGAAAAGAATTTCCCTGGGTATCTCAAAAGTATTGAGTAGCAATTTTAGTGATGATTTCAATCGCAAAATTTCCGTATCGCTGTATGGTTCTCCTTCAATATAGAGAACCATTTTCTCGCCCATGGCATCGTCTGACTTCTTCCATAGATAGAAATCACTTTGAAGTAAGGTAGAAATCTGATTTTCTATTTTTTCAGGATATAGTTTAATTCCGCCACAATTAATTACGTTATCTATTCTTCCAAGAAAATTAAAACTATATGGACCAACAAGCTGCACGACGTCATTTGTTTTGATTGCCTTGGCATCAATATGCATTGCAGAAATAATCAGGCAACTATCGTCATCAACGCTAAACTTTACGCCGGGTAATGCATGAAATAATGTTCCCGGAGCATTCACTTTTCTAACTGCAACATGCGATATGGTTTCCGTCATGCCATATGTAGCATAGACAGCGTTCTTCGTTTCTCTCAATCGTTGGTCGAGAGCCGCTGAAATGGGGCCACCTCCGACCAGAATTTTCTCAATGCGCTCAAACTTCTCCAGCGATGATCTAAGCATTTCATCCACCTGCATTGGCGTAAACGAAGTAAGATGAAAACTTCGATCTATTTTGAGCAATGGATTGATGGAAGGTTCGACCCAATTGAGATTGAACCCGATTGTAAATGCCCGGACGATTACCATTTTACCTGCGATATATGCAGCCGGCAAACAAAGCAGCACATCATTTCCTGCATTCATATTAAAATACTCGGCGGAAAGACGGGCACTCGCTTTCATTAATTCTTTGCTTAAGCGCAATTCATGAGGTTCACCAGTTGAGCCTGAAGTATGCACCACCACGTGATCTTCATCGTTGAACCATTCCAATATGAAATTGAAAATTGCCTTTTCCCAGGGTAAAGCACTTTGAATAGACATCCGACACCATGCGATTAATTCGTCGCGCGTGTAATCAACTTCATTTACCTTATAAATAGTCTCGCTCATCACTTACTCCAATATTGAGTTGAGATTCCATTCACTTTTCTTGTTCCATCCCAATTTACCTTCATGAATAAACAACGGTGAAGGTAGGTTATTCTCAAAGAGCCCACCCGTACCAAGACCTTGGGGAAGCCTCAATTGCTTAGTTGCGGTCCATTGAGCTATTGCGTTCAATCCAATATTGGATTCAAGTGCCGAAGTTGTCCACCACCCAATTCCAACATTCTCAGCTATTTGTATCCATTCATCACATCCACTCAGCCCCCCGTGCAACGTAGGTTTAAGAATAATGTAATTTGGTTTTATTTCATTCAACAATTCATATTTCAAATGAATATTATGAACACCTAACAGTTGTTCATCGAGAGCCACCGGAATGGGAGAATCTTTCACAACTGATTTTATCAATTCAATGTTGGATGGATGAACAGGTTGCTCTATTGAGTGAATTTCCAATTTTGAAAGTTTATCCAACTTAGACATGACATCATGATCGGCAAAAGCACCATTGGCATCAAGTCGAAGAACGATTTGTGGAAAATTGAGACGAACCTGAGTAAGCATCTCCAGTTCATCATCAAATTTCAATGCACCTACCTTGAATTTTATGGTACCAAAACCTTCCTTGATCTTCCTTTCCGCTTCCGCCATCATCGTATCTACATCACTCATCCACACCAGGCCGTTGATGTCGATCAGCGCAGACTCATAACCGGGAAAGACAATGCGTAGACCCCCATTTCTGAAATCATTGCATGCCGTTTCAATACCGAATTTCAAAGAAGAATTTGTAGAAATCAGCTGCTCGAACACATTGAATGAAATCTTTCCCGAAGTGATTAGATTGAGATCAGACTCAATCTGTGAAACAGATTCCACGCTAAGACCGCTCAGAGGAGCGCATTCACCAATACCGCAAATTTTGCGATCATCGGACTCTAAAAGTAGGTACCATGAAAATTTGTGATAGATGGTATCACGTGAAGTGCGGGCAGGAACATTGAAGATCAACAGCCTTTTAACTACACGAAGATTTACTTCTTGGCAGAGCCTGAAATTCTCTTGATTAACCATTCCATTGGACCTTGCTCGCTCACTCTCTTCTTCCACAAAAATGTGAGATATATTGTTAAGCTTGTCGCAAGGATAACATACACGAAAAGCACCAAACGCTGCGTAAAAAACTGAAGATTTGATGCTTGCATTGTTAAAATCCCTACGACAGAATGAAAGAAAAATATACTGTACTTCATTGAAGAAATCGTTTGAATGAACTTCAACAATTTCCGGTTTTGCACCTTGCGAAAAATGAACATCACTGCGTTAACCACAACAATGGAAACACCTATCGAGTAAAAAATGAACGCTGGAAAGAGCAACCTGATATTGAGGAAAAACAAATCCGACCGCAACAATCCTTCAATGCTGTTGTCAATTTTTTTGATCATGATATTGACAAAATAACTGCCGATGATCAAGCCGATACCTACGATACTTGATGGAGGTAAAATTCCTTTAGGACGAACTTCCGTTCTGCCATATAATAGTCCGGCGAAGAACATTGCGAACCAAGGGAGAACGGAGTAATATCCATTGAAGAGCACGAATCCCATAATATTGTATATCTCACCACCGCCGAGTGATGGCGGAGTGTACTCGGCGAAAGTCGGCACATCGACATACAGAAGAGCAATTCCAAAAACTACTGTTAATAATGAAAAGATGCGCAACATGATATTGTTCCATTGCGCAACGAAAGGAGCTGCGATGTACATAAGGCCGGATGCAATGAAGACATTCATTGGCCAGAAAGGACAAAGTGCCAATCCGATCAAAAAAAGAACGCTGCCTCTTTTGCCTAAATATGCAAGCAGTTTTCTGTTACTCACACGGCGGTCTCGCATGGTAAGTGTAACTGTAAATCCATTCAGAAAAAAGAACAGTGCCGGAAAACAATCGAGAAAAATATTGAATTGCGCTTGTGAAAGCGAGCTCGTCACCTTATCGCCAATAATAAACCAGAAAGCATAAATGACACAACCAATTACGGAAATCACATAGGCGACATCAATTCCAATCAGGCGGTGCGAGGAGGCTGGCATGAGTTTATGAATTCAAAATTTTGCGCCGAAGATAGACAGATAGCGGCAGGATGATTTTATTATCAAACAGCCATTCGAAATTCCGGAGATGAAAAGTTCTTTTGTTGAAAGTCATCAGGATAATTTTCTATCTGAGCCATGCGAAAACGAAAAGCCCAAGCGAGTAAGTAAATGTTAGCATCGCGACTTTCTTCAATTCACTATCAAGGTCTTTTGGTATCGCAGTTTTGTAAACTTTTGGAAGAAGTAATAACTGGATGAAAACCGGCAATAGTATTATCGAAGATTCCCAACTCAACCCATCTCTCCCTTCCCAAAGCAGACAGCAGAAAACCCCGGCGCAAATCAAAAGAAGCTGGTAAATTTTACCCAATTCAAAACCAAGTCTCACTACCACAGTAATTTTTCCTCCTGCTTTGTCATTGATGTGATCTCTTAAATTGTTCAAGTTGAGCACAGCTACAGAGAAAAAACCAATGGCGAATGCCGGAACAAGTATTTCGTAATTCCAAGTGTGGGTATGAAGAAAATAAGTACCACCAACACCAACGATTCCGAAAAACAAAAAAACTGCGAGATCGCCAAAACCCATATAACCATAGGGATTTTTACCCATGGTGTATTTGATTGCGGCAACAATGGCAACTATACCCAGTATCAGAAAAAGTAATGCAGCAAGGAACATATTAGCTTCGGCAAAAGCGAACCAGAGGAGTAAGAGTCCACTTAGAAATGTGAGTATGGCGCATACAATCAAAGCGCGCATCATTGAGTCCTTTGTTATCAAACCACTTTGCATGGTGCGTGTAGGACCAGTTCTTTCATTGTTATCAATGCCGCTGGAAAAATCGCCATAGTCATTAGCGAGGTTGGAAAGAATCTGAAGTAAAAACGTAGTGGACAGGGCCAAAATCAAGATCGTTATAGGATGCGACGAAGACTGCCATGCTGCGGCACTACCAGTAAAAACGCTTGATGCCGCCAGTGGCAGCGTTCTCAAGCGCATAGCAGACAACCATTTTCGCATAGGATATGATTTCGGTTTGCTTCTTGTGAATTACGGAAACTTCGGAAATTTCTGAAAATCCGGATCTCGTTTTTCAAGAAACGCTTTCTTCCCTTCCTGTGCTTCTTCGGTGAGGTAATATAATAGAGTTGCATCACCGGCAAGTTCCATCAATCCACGCTGACCATCGAGTTCAGCGTTCAACCCACGTTTGATCATTCGCAACGCCAACGGACTTCTCTTCATCATCGTCTTGCACCATCTCACCGTTTCGTCTTCGAGTTCAGAAAGTGGCACCACTTTGTTCACCATGCCCATATCGTGCGCTTCCTTCGCAGTGTATTGTTCACACAAGAACCAGATTTCTCTCGCCTTCTTTTGACCTACATGGCTTGCGAGAAAGCTAGAACCGAAGCCTGCGTCGAAGCTTCCCACTTTCGGGCCAGTCTGACCGAAGCGTGCATTATCTGAAGCAACTGTTATGTCACAAACCACGTGTAACACGTGACCGCCGCCAATTGCATAACCATTCACCATGGCGATGACAGGTTTAGGGAGCTCACGAATTTTCTTGTGAAGATCGAGTACATTCAAGCGTGGAACACCATCCTCACTGATGTAACCACCAACACCTTTCACATTCTGATCACCGCCACTGCAAAAAGCCTTATCGCCTTCACCCGTGAAGACAACTACAGCAACATCCTGCCTTTCGCGGGCAATGTCCATTGCTTCAATCATCTGCATATTTGTTTCAGGTCTGAAAGCATTGTAGACTTCCGGTCTGTTGATGGTAATCTTCGCGATACCCTCGAAATATTCGAATCGAATATCACTGTATTCTTTAATCGTTATCCAGTTTCTCATTATCCTATTTCTGATTCATTCAATTATCCTTCGTGAACAGCCTTAAAAAACTGTTTAAGAATTTTGTCATTCTCCATGCGAGGCGTCATGACTTCGAGAATAGCACATTCATTGCTGTTGTAGAGCCATTGTAGTCCAATGCTAAGCGACTCTTCGCTCTCAGCCATTTGGTATTTTATATTATACATCGCCGCGAGTTTATCTGCTTTGCGCTGATGCGTTGTTTCAAAAAATTTCTCCATTGCATTACCCGTGGATAGAGGTCCGTCGATAATTCTGAATATTCCACCGCCGCCATTATTGATGACAATAATTTTCAATTTTGAAACTACGAACCCATTCCAGAAAGCATTGCTATCGTAGAAAAAGCCAATATCACCAGATATGAGAGTTGTCAGATTTCCCGAAATAAAAGACGCACCCACAGCAGTGCTTGTGCATCCATCAATGCCAGCCACACCGCGATTACCGAAATATCGGAGGTCGTTTCTGGCATCAGAAAGCAGAATGTAACGAGCAACAGAACTATTGCCCATCTGCAAATCGCTATTGGGCGGAATACTAGAATGGATCAAATGAAAAGCCTTCAAATCGCTCCACGATGCTCCTTCCGAGAATTCCAGTCCTGTTTGTCGCGAGCGTTTGTTGATTCCGTGAATTGTTTCTTTGTAATTCGAAATTGACACCACAGCATCATTTGCAACTTTCATCTGTTCGAAAAATGAAGCCGGAGAAAGCGGAATGATTTTGCGCAGACATTTAAAAGTATCGAGCCCTTCCCCGCTCACATCAATGTGCCAATGTTCCACTTTTCCATTTCGAATTAAATCTTTAATTTTTCTTGAAATGATGTTGTGACCAATGGTGATCAGTAATTCAGGGACAAGTAATTCTTTCAATTCTTCACTACCCGACAAAATAAGACGATCGATAGTGGTGATAAAAGATTGATCAGCGAGATTACTGTGAGCTTCAGTGAGAACAGCGACATTGGGGCGATCAGCAAACGCGCGCAATGATGACAACAGCGCAATATCCGGGAGCAATTGGCCGGCAAGAACCATCACTTTTTTACAGAAGCCGATTCTGTTCTTAATAAGATTTAATTCATCATCAGCGAGTGAAAGCTTTGTTGGAGAGCGGTGAATTGTCTTCACATTCCCTTCAGCTCGTTGAAGTGTTTTGTACAAATTTTCACGAAGCGGGAAATTGATATGGACCGGACCGGCGACTCCTTCGGTGCAGAGTCGCATTGCTTCGTCCATTATTCTCGCATTGTACCAAATGAGGTCACCATCTTGAGATTCCTCTGCAATTTCGCATGAGGCCTTTATATAATTTCTATAAATATCTTTTTGTCGAATACTTTGACCTTCACCCTGGTCAATCCACTCCAAAGGACGATCAGCGGTAACGATAAGCAGAGGCACTCTTTGATAATACGCTTCAGCGATAGCAGGAGCGAAATTAAGAGCAGCGGTTCCACTCGTACAAATAAGAACAACTGGTCTGGTCAATTGCTGCGCCATTCCAAGTGCAATAAAACCTGCGCTTCTTTCATCTGCCACACTATAAGAAGCAATTGAAGGGTGATTGATGAGGCTGATAGAAAAAGGTGCATTGCGCGAACCGGGCGTGATAATCACATGCTGAATGCTATGGGCAACGAGCAAGCCGAGAAAATCCTGTACCGCTTTCTTATCAGATATCATGAGTTGGCGAAACTAAAGTCGAAAACAACAATTGACTATATTCAGTTTTGAAAATGTTTGAGAAAATTCTTCCGATGATCAGCACGAGTGGTTATGTTTGAAGCATCAAATTCACAAAATATCTTCTTTATGAATGTCATCATCTTAGGAGCCAATGGTCGTGTGGGTTCACAGACATTGAAGAGAGCTCTGGAAAAAGGGCATAAAGTGACCGCATTTGTGCGTGACCCGAAAGAGATTTCACTAATCCATCCGAATCTGACGGTTGTGCAAGGCGACGCTCTGAAGCAGCAAGATGTTTCACGCCATATGAAAGGCCAACAGGCGGTGATTTCTTGTCTCAGCTCGAATGAATTGACACATCGGTTGGTGTTTATGAATCATATCATCAATGCCATGCGAGAGCATCAAGTGAAGCGTATTGTGGCCATTGGCGGTATTGGCGCATTGCAAGCAAGTGAGCATTTGAAAGTCTATGAAACAATCACATTCCCTCGCGAATACATTGATGTTACCCAAGCACATATCCGTGTTCTAGATGCATTGCTCACCAGCAGAAATGACATCACATTTGTGTGTCCACCGATGATTAAGGATGGTGAACGAACAGGCATTTACAAAACCCAAGACTCTTATCCTACGCAAGGTTGGAGCATTACCACAGGAGATCTTGCAGATATGATGGTGACTGAGCTCACGGAAAACAAGTACCTGGGCAAAAAGGTTGGTATTTCCAACGATTAACGGATGACGACGTGGGGAAGATTCAAATTGAATTTTTCTGTATAAAAAAGTTGTTTCCGGATATGTACTGATGTAGATTTGCCGTCCAAATTGAAGGAGGTATATCCATTATGTTGATTATTCCAGTAAAAGAAGGCGAAAGCATTGACAGAGCACTCAAGAAGTTCAAGAAGAAATTCGAGAAGACGGGTGTTGTAAAAGAATTGCGCAATCGTCAGGCCTACAAAAAGCACAGTGTAGCCAGAAGAGAAGTTATTAAAAAGGCAGTTTACATCGCTGATCTGAAAAGAGAAGAGTCGTAAGAACAGGTCCTTGTTCACAATATTCAGGGTGAAGTTTCGGTTGTTACCGAAATTTCACCCTTTTTGCTATGGTGGATTTTGAGAAGTTCATTACATATCTTCAAACTGAAAAACGCAGCTCGATTCATACCATAACATCCTATGGTAATGACCTTGCACAGTTTGCTGTTTTCTGCAAAAGACAATTCAATGTGATAGATGCGCGAGAAGTAACGCAGCCGATAGTTCGCACCTGGATGGCAGAGATGATGGAAGAAGCTTATGCGCCATCGTCCATACATCGCAAATTGTCATCCATCAATGCCTTTTATCGTTTTCTTTCTAAGTCAGGCATACACGACCGTAATCCGGCCCGCGGAATTCCCAAACCGAAAATGCCGGGGAGATTGCCGGTTTTCGTGGACGAAAAATCAGCCAAGGCGCTGTATGAGTTGAATTCCAAAATGCAATCCGATCAACCTGTCAGTCGGAAAACTGAGTTCTCGCAACTCAGAAATGAGCTCATTGTAACCCTGCTATACGAGACAGGTATAAGACAATCGGAGTTACTTGGACTCAAAGACAGCGATCTCGATTTTTACAAGCAACAGATCAAAGTATTGGGCAAGAGAAACAAAATGAGGTATGTTCCTTTAGGCAAAGACATGATGGCGAAAATGAAAATATATCAAGAGATGAGAAATGCTCAATTTCGAGAAGAAGCGATGCTTCATCTTTTCATTTCAGACAAAGGAAAAAAAATTACGAAAAGCTTTGTTTACCTCACCGTAAAAAGCTACCTTTCGCAGGTAAGCACAATTCAGAGGAAAAGTCCTCATGTACTCAGACACACATTTGCAACACATATGTTGAATAACGGAGCCGATCTTAACGTCATCAAAGAAATCTTAGGACACTCAAGTCTGGCAGCAACGCAAGTGTACACCCACAACAGCATCGCAAAACTCAAGGGCATCCATCAAAAGATGCATCCACGTAATAACTGAAGTATAATCATTAAAAAATTCAATTATGCAAGTAAAAGTTCAAAGCATTCACTTCGACGCAGACGAGAAGTTGATCGAATTCGTACAAGAGCGCCTACAGAAATTAACCACATTTCATGACAGAATCATCAGGGGAGAAGTATTCCTGAGACTTGATAAATCAGACGTGAATGAAAACAAAATTGCAGAGGTAAAACTTTCAATTCCGGGAAAAGATCTTTTTGCAAAAAAGCAGTGCAAAACGTTTGAAGAAGCGACTGATGATGCAGTAGACGCATTGAAGAAGCAAATAAACAAGCACAGAGAAAAGACCATGTAATCGGTGAGATTTTATTTCCAAATTTCTCCTGAAAATATAAAATTAAAAACGGGTCGCACATGCGATCCGTTTTTGTTGAACACATAAGTAATCATTCAATCACAATAACCGCAAATCCGGAAGAACCATCAACGCAAACAAACTGAATGCAATAAATACCTCCGGCAAAATCCAGCACATTTGCGCCTCCATTTACAAAATGTAAAGTGCCGACTAAAGAGCCAGTAACATCAAGTACTTTGCATGAAACAATGGTTTCTGAAGCGTAAATTACTTGATCCACCGGATTGGGATAAAAATGTATTCGATCTGTCACACGCTCTGATAATCCTGCAATGATGGGAATATTCACGTTGAGTGTATACTCACAACCCATTGCATCTGAAAAGGAAAATGAATAATTCCCGCCGGGCATTTCATCCAACAGATATTCATTGGAGACAATGATTTCGTTTTCCAGAGAATAAGGAAAAGTTCCTCCCAACAGTTCAAACTGAATGTTTCCATCCAATTCATTTTCATGTTGAGGAGTTGCTATTGCAGTTACGGCAAAAGGCAGAGGCTCGAAAATCACGAATGAAGAATCCATCATACAGCCACTCTCATCGATGACAGAAATCGCATATTCGTCAGCAGTTAATGAATCAAAATCCAGTTCATTCCATAGATAAGTAATTTCGCCTGTTCCACCGGACGCAACAACAATTGCTGAGCCATCGTTACCGGTTGCACATCGGACATCACTCGTTTCAATATTGAATGAAAGCGGATCAGGCTCACTGATTGAAATATTGCCATCAGTCCAACAACCATCTAAAGTTTGAGCGTGAAAATGAAAAGACCCGGCGCCAATACTGTCGAGTAAAAATCCAGCTTCGCTTCCCTCCCATTCGAAAAAACTCCAAATAGATTGTTGTATAGGATGGACTTGAATTGAACCTGATTGTTCACCATGACAAACAATCGGTGAAGTGATCGTCTGCAATTCGGGAATTTCTGCATCAGAAACAGATAGTACATCCGAAGTCATCCAGCTACCAAAACCATTGATAACCTCAACAAAATAATCACCTGAACTTGTTGCGGAAATGAATTGAGAAGTATCACCAGTATTCCACAAATAGCTATTGTAGCTACCGGCATTGAGTAACAAACTGTCACCCGGACATAGTACAAGAGCGCTGCTTGGTTGAATTGCAAATGGCACAATAAACGAAGCGCCTTCCACGAGATGAAGATTTTGATTCGTATTTACATTATGATAAACATCTCTGGTTCCTGAATTCCATTGTATCACAAGTGAATCGACGAAAGTCAATTCACCCAAACCGAAAATTTCTCTGGATGCGTTTTGTGAATTAAAATTATCGCCACTGATCGTGTACCTCACAAAATGTTCATCATTCACATAAACATGAATCCAATTTCCGATACCACTTTTATTAGAAATAACACCTTCCAAACGGACAGAGAGAAAATGATTATCACCACCGTTGTTCAACCAGATTTTAGAAGGCATTGGATCGTTGTTATTCGTTACGAAGTCGAAATACCCATCATTATTGAAGTCACCTTTGGCATTGACAAATGTTGCAGAGGTATCGCCTTCAATATTTGTTATCACATTGCCATTCAAAAATGCCGGCTCATTTTGATTGATAAAAAATCTGTTTTGAGCAGCGCCGAAAAAACTACCGGTGGTTCCCACAAATAAATCTTGCCACGAATCATTATTATAGTCGAGCCAAAGAGATCCCCAACATATAAGGTTGACAGCTACACCTGCGCCGGCTGTGACATCAGTAAATACCCCTCCGTCATTCCTGAATAGTCGATTGCCCGGCCATCCGTTGGTAACGTAAATATCCAGATCACCATCATTGTCATAATCGCCGGCAGAGCAGCACATAGCATCCATCGCAGGCGTCGCTCCCGAAGTGTCGCTGATACTTGTGAATGTACCATCATGGTTGTTATGAAAGATTTTGTTTGACCATAGATTGCGATCAATCACGAGATAAAGATCTTCCCATCCATCATTATCCATATCAAAAAAAACAGGTTGAAAAACTGGTTGGGGCAAAATCCAAACACCAGCAGATTGCGTCACATCCGTGAATGTTCCATCACCATTGTTGTGATATAAAAGACTGGTATGATCGGGATTAGCATTGTTCAGGAGATCATAATATTTCGCAACTTATAAATCGAGAAAACCATCATGATCGTAATCGGCGAAAGCAGCGCCGCGAAAGCGCCAATTGCCTTGAACAAGACCTACTTCAGCGGCGCACTCAGTGAAAATATACTCGCCCTCATTTCTCCAAAGTTGCACCGGTCCATACATCTGAGAAACGAACAGATCGTTATCACCGTCATTATCGAAATCAGCCCAGAGCAACATGATAACCTGCGCGACGGGATTCACCGTGATTCCAAGATCCGAAAGTTGTAATATGCCGTCCACATTCACATAGAAGAGTGGTTCATCGGCACCATTGCCGAGTGTAAGATCATCCCAACCGTCATTATTAAAATCGAATAGACTGATGCCATTGCCATACTCTACATCTTCATTGATATTGAATATGCCATATGATTCTGAGACTTATGTGAACTGCGAATGACAGGCATTAACACCAAGAAAAATACACGTGCTGACAAGTAATATGGCCCTCGAGAAATTCAGCATAAATCAGTCATGAAGAATGAGCAATGGCATTGACAAAAAATGGTTATCGAAAGTGAAACGGGCAGTATACACTCCGCTTGGAAATTGATTCGTATCGATCTTGTGTGAATAAAAAATACCCTTCGACAAGTGAATAGACTTACCACTTTGATCAAAAATCTCGACATCTCCGGGAGTCGAAGGCAAACCAATTACAAGGATAAATTCATCCGCCGGAACCGGGAAGATGACCAATTGAGACAGACTATTCGATACGATAACATTAACAAAATCTATTGAGAAATCATTCGTACAAATGCATCCATTTTCATCGGTAACCACCACGGAATATTCACCGGATACCAATTGATCAATCGTCAATAATTCATTGATACCGTTACTCCATGCAACATGATAAGGAGCTGTTCCACCGGTCACATTGACACCAGCACTCCCCAATTCATCATCTCCAATTTGTGGTGAAGTGATGAGTCCACAATCAAGTATTTCCGGTTGCTCAATACTGAAGACAGAAGAAATTTCGCAACCCAAACTGTCAACAACAGAAATATTATATTCACCTGCACTCAACAATGTAGGATCGACACCAAACCAAAGGACATCGTACGGAGGAAGACCACCAACAATTTCTATTTGCGCCATTCCATCATTGCCATTTGCACAGGAGACATTGCTCAAATTCAATTGAAAAATAATCTCGTCAGGTTCAACAACCACGAATTCACTGCTGTAAAAACAACTGTTGTTATCAATTACAGAATAAGAGTGCAGTCCGGCAAACAGCGCCAATGAATCCTGACCGAACCAATCGATTGCGTATGGTGCATTTCCTCCGACTATTTCGAGCGCAGCTGAAGCGTTATTAGCACCAAAACAAGTTGCATGATTCAGCGAAGCAGTCACATTCAAAGGCTCAGGTTCCAGAATCTCTATAGCGCCATCATGCTCACAACTATGAATATCTGTCCATTCAAAAGTGTAAACTCCCGGTGAAAGATTCAAAATTGAAGTAGAATCGCTACCATTGCTCCAGGTGATGGCTGACAGATATTCCTGATCGTTAGAAATAGCAATTTCACCATTCGCAAACCCTGCACACGAAACATGTTGAACCATTGGTTGTTCCAATTCAATTTGCGAAAACGCCACTTCAATGCTTTCTGAAGTAATCTCTGCTCCGAAAACATTGGTGACTACAACATTAAATATTCCAGGTGACGAAACAGTTATGTAGCGATCGTTTTGCCCTGTACTCCAGTTATAAGATACATATTCACCCGCGTCGAGCAAAAGCGATTCGCCTTCGCAAAGGAAAAGGTTTCCGTCAGGCACAATCGAGAATGGCTGAATATAAGAGTCGCCTTCTTTGATCATGAGAAAAGTATCCGCCGGTATATTATAAAACCGATCGATGGTGCCACTATTCCACAGCACCACCAATGAGTCAATGACAAGTGATTCACCGATACCAAATATTTTCTTTTCACTGTTTTGTGACGTGAAATTCTCGCCGCAATGAGTATAACGTATGTAGTGTTCCCCAGATGCATAGCAATGAATTCTGGAACCTATACCATCACGATTTGCGAACACGCCTTCGAGCGAAACCGAGACAAAATGATTCGTTCCACCTAAATTCTGATAAAGTTGCGCGGGATATGGCGGTCTGTTGCTGCGAACAAAATCATAATATCCATCACCATTAAAATCTCCCATGGCAACTTGATGCGTTTCCGTGGGATCGTCTCCGAAACCGCTTTCCGCGGTGCCGTTAAGAAAACCTTCACCGGCTTGATTGATAAAAAGTTGATTGCCGATAGGTGGTAAATAAGGCGATGTTATACTTACCATCAAATCTTGCCAGCTATTGTTATCGTAATCAATCCACATACTTCCCCAACATATTTGATTTATCTGAATATCATATTCAGGCGCGACATCATTGAAAGTTGTTCCATTATCACTTTTCATCAACAAATTCCCGGCAATACCATTGGCAATGAAAATATCGTCATCCAGATCGTTGTCGTAATCTCCAACAGTGCCCGACATCGAACAGATGTATTGGTTCAGTCCTGTTGCAATAGTCACATTGGTGAAAGTACCGTCTCCATTGTTTTCAAATAATTCATTGGAAAAAGGCATGCGATCGATTGCAAGGAAAAGATCTTCCCAACCGTCATTGTTATAATCTAGAAAAACGGGTTGAAAACAAGGAGTCGGTGTGAGATTAATTCCGGCAGCTATTGTCACTTCAGAAAATGTTCCATCACAATTGCTTCTATACAAAAGGGAACGATATTGAACACCCTGATTAAGATATCCGTTATAATATTTAGCGACAAAGAGATCAAGACATCCATCATGATTGAAGTCGGCATAAGCTGCTCCCCAGTAATTATAATTAGCCTGTTCCAAACCTGCACTTGCGGCGACGTTTTCAAATACGAGATTACCATTATTACGCCAGAGTTGAATAGGCGCAGCATCTCTTGTAATGAGTAAATCGGCATCGCCATCGTTGTCATAGTCGGCCCATAATAGCATCAGAACGAGTTTGTTTTGAGCATTGGTTATGTTCAAAGCAATAGGTTCGAATTGTCCGTTGTTGTTGATATAAAATCTTGGTATCTCTCTACCGCTGGCAATGCTGAGATCATCCTGACCATCGCGATTGAAGTCGTAAAAACTGATTCCGTCGCCGTATATGGTTGATACGTTAAGAATTTCAGCATTCAGTTGAGTTGATGAAACATCAACAAACTGACTCCATCCTGCGAAGGACGAAGTACATAAAAGCAATGCGAAGAGTACAATTTTATTCATGAATTATGAAATACAAATCAACGCAGAAAAAAATCAAATCAGCATTGCCAACATTAGAAATTGCTGTTTTCAATGATCCGCAATTGCTCCATTCGCAGTAAAAATCGAAATAAAATTTATTCGGGATACATAAAAGTCAGCACCAGTGGCAGTCCTTAACTTACATAAAATCATTGCAATGGAATTGTTATTCACAATGCTCTTGAAAATTGTTGAAAATCTCGAATCATCACACATAGCGCAAATCCATTGCTTTCTGAAATATTTGATTAGGTTTGCTCGCGCCTCGGCAAAATCAGCGATATCTAATGAACACATATTTTAATGATTTTATAATCATAAAATCGGATTTAGAAATGAGTTTGCGTTGTTGAATGTCAATGAGCCCGACACCCAGAATTAACCGAAATTACCTTGTTGCCAGTGAAAAGAATTTTACGACATGTCTTACTTCTTTTATTCGCCGGAACCGTGATGGTTTGTTGTGCTGAAAAACCAGCCGGAAATTCAGATTCCGGAAAAAAAAATACTTCCGATCAAAAGAATCCTCAAGCTTTAGAACAATATGCTTTGGGAGTTCCAATTCCCAAATTGGTTTTTGCTGATGATGTAAAAGCCTATATGCGTGATGTTCTTGCTGCTCCCATACCCGCGGGATATGTATTACCGGAGGATATAAGGTCACAAACAGTTTATGACAAAGCTGTAGCCAAGGTGAATGAACATTTCCCCCAATATGTGGGACTTGAAAATGAGAAATTGCTTCGCGCAGTTAAAGATAATCCTGAGCAATATCAATCACTCATACTCGAATCAAAATGTGTAAGGGAAATGTTTTTTCCCGGATCACAACCAAAATCCAACAAATAATAAACAACCAATTTTCTAACATATTCAAAATCTAAAAACACATGAGAAAACTATTTACTAATTTGATGATCGTCTTGCTGTCCGTGATGGGCACATTGAGCATAAATGCTCAATGTGACGCGGTCGGCTATGCCGCTCTCTCAGGTCCATGCGCTACGTCCGTATGTGCCGCTGATGCATTTTGTTGTGATACACAATGGGATAACATATGCGCTGGTGAGGCTGCCTCTGATCAGAACTGCGTTTATTGTCTTGCTTCCTCCGGTTGCGTAGACTTTGACCTTGATGGTTACAGCACTTGCGATAATGATTGCGATGACAGTAATGATTTGGTAAATCCAGGCATGACTGAGATTTGCGGCAATGGCATTGATGATGATTGCGATGGTACTATTGACTATGTTTCCGGCAGTTGCGATGTTGCCGGATACAGTGACTTAGGAAGCCCTTGCGGCGTTGCTGTCTGTTCTTTTGATTCGTTCTGTTGCAACAATTCGTGGGATGCCATTTGCGCAGGTGAAGCATCAGCTGTTGCGGAATGCGCGTTTTGTCTTTGCGGATGTTACGACAATGACCTTGATGGTTACACCAATTGTGATGGTGACTGCGACGATTTCAATGACCTAGTAAATCCAGGTGCTGCGGAATTATGCGATGACCTTGACAATGATTGCAATGGCTTGACAGACGACAACTTGCTTTTCACCGACTATTTTGCTGATGACGATGGTGATGGTTACGGTTCTACTTTCCTTGGATCATACTGCACACAGCCGGCAAATTCAGCAACGAATGATCTTGATTGTGATGACAACAATGCTGATGTTTACCCTGGAGCAGTCGAAATTTGCCTTAACGGCATGGATGACGATTGCGATGGAACTACGGATAATTCGCCTGGCGCTTGTGATCAACCAGGCTACGCTAATCTCAATAGTCCTTGCGCCGCAGCAGTTTGTGCCGCGGATGCATTTTGTTGTGATACGCAATGGGATGGAATTTGCGCAGGTGAAGCAAGTGCAGAACCGGCATGTGCATCTTGCCTATGCGGATGTTATGACAATGACCTTGACGGTTACACCAATTGTGATGGTGACTGTGATGACTTCAATGATATGATAAATCCTGGTATGACAGAGATTTGCAGCAATGGCATTGATGATGATTGCGATGGTAATATTGACAATGTTGTTGGAAGTTGTGATGTTGCCGGATACACTGACTTAGGAAGCCCTTGCGGCGTTACCGTCTGTGCGTTTGATTCGTTCTGCTGCAACAATTCGTGGGACGGCATTTGCGCTGGCGAGGCTGCAACTTTTGCCGAGTGCGCTTTTTGTCTCTGCGGTTGTTATGACAACGACCTTGACGGTTACACCAATTGTGATGGTGACTGTGATGACTTCAATGATACGATAAATCCGGGAATGGCTGAAATCTGTGACAACGGCATTGATGACGACTGCGAT
>JAYTOA010000124.1:0-2448 GCA_043748015.1 Flavobacteriales bacterium | reverse complement strand
CTTTCAAAAAAGTCCGGCACCGATTTGCCAAGCTAAATTCCCTCCTTTTCTTTTTTGAAATCAGTCGTCAAACAGGGATTTGTCTATAGCCCTGCGGTGGCAGGATTTCTACGTATTTTCTCTAAGGCCGATCCCAACCGTTTGATGGTGCTACTTCAAGATTGAACATTCATTGAATGTAGAATTCTAAGGTGCAAAATCATTTGCAATGTCTATCCCCTAAGCATCACTCTTAACTTATACAAACAAATACAGGCCAATGCGAAGGATCACGTTAATCCGATAAAACATTAATCCGAAAAATTATTTTTCACTTCGTTTTTACGATTGATCTAGCTCTTCACATCATAAACCCAAAACAAGCGACATAGAATTCCTGTTCATTTTCGTGCGATGTAAGTGAATTTTCTGTCACACAGTTTTGAGAATTCCGGACGTATTACCGTAAGTTGGTTCTAAAGCGTAATACACGACAAAAGCAAACAGCCGGATAGATTGGGAATTTTCGCGCCCCTAAATCCTGATTCCTAAATCCTAATTCCTAGAAAAAAGAAATCGCCCGTACTAGCGATCCGGGCGACTTCATATTAGAGTATTACAATTTGCAATTACCAACTGAACTAAAGAGGAATCTGCTTGCAATACCCTTGACACAATTAAGAAAACAACTGAAAAAAATTTCTCATTAATCTTCGAGAATTATGATGTTTAAGTCATCAGACAGAATTTTGAATTGGCTTCAGACTCACCAATTCATTCCCGTCATTATTCTCTTTCACAAATCGAAAATCTCGTTTGAGTGTTTCGTTATGCGATACGAAAGTGAAGTCTAAAATTTAAAGCGACGTTAATACGTGATTAAACTTTACTTAAAGTATTGAAACCGCTTAATTGGGAAGGGTCTCAGGGGTCATAGCCGGCAAGTTGATGGTGATGGTTGTTCCAACGTTGATGGTTGATTGAACATTGATTGTGCCTTCGTGGAGTTGAATTATTTTCTCCGTTAACGATAGACCAAGGCCATGGCCCTGCATATGGCGCGCATTGTAAGCTCGAAAGAACGGTGCGAAAATATTGACCATATCCTCACTACGTATACCGATGCCGTGGTCCTCAAAAATAATTTGAATGTTTCCGAGCGAAATGTCCAGTGAAACTTTTATCGATTGGTCGCGGGAATATTTGCAACCATTGTCCATCATATTCAATATCGCTGTGCGCAAAAGTTGTTCGTTCCCAACAATCTGAAGCTTTCGCTCATCGTCAATGTCACCATTGAACAAAATTTCAATATTATAATCAGCGTGACGCTTCACAAGATCAGTGCGTGTCACCCAAAGTAGTTCATCAATTCGAAGAGGTTTCACCTGAATGGACGACAAATCGGAACTCACCTTCGCAAGGTCAAGCAATCCGTTGGAAAGTGTATTGAGATTTTTGATGTCTTCAAGTACTGAGTTGAGAATGGCTTCATACTCTTCTCTGGGGCGTTGCTTCATAAGCGTCACTTCTATCTGACTGGTGATTGCAGTGAGCGGTGTGCGTAGTTCATGAGAAGCATTGGAAACAAAACTTCGCTGCATATAAAATGCGGATTCAAGCCTGTGCAGCATTTTATTGAATGTAATTGCTAGCGCGGAAATTTCGTCATCGCCATTTCCTTCATCTACCCTAACGTCAAGATTGGCGATGGTAATTTGATCAACTTGATTGACCACATTTAACATGGGCTTTAGCGCTCTACCAGCATAAATGAGTGATGCGAAGATGGTTAATGCAATGCTCCCAATGAATCCTAATACAAGTACCCATTTTAAATTTTTGAGCTTGCTCTTTCCATATCTATCAAGCGCTGACGCCAGGATAACGAATTGCGTTCCATCATTCTCATAAATAAGACCTATGGCCTCGTGATCCGCAGTGTGATAGTGAATTTCTTTTTCGGCTTTTACTTTTTGAAGCAAATCTTGAGATACATCCAGTCCTGATCTGTCTGAACTGCTATACATCAATGTGTCATTCGCTGCATACACCACAACATGTTGATCATACATAGCATTCACAGTATTCCTGTCGATGATCCTGAGTAAGTTCAAACTTACTTCATCCACTTTGATAAGAAGTTGTGCTGTTGTGAGTGCTTTTTCTCGAAGACGAGTATAGAATTCCGCTTCCCTATAAGTTGATGAGAAATAATAAATTCCTGCGGAGAATAAAATAAGAATAGTTGATACGATCAAGGTAAAGCTTATCGCAAGCCGTGTCCGGATATTGAGTTTCATTCGTGATCTTCGGAAAGAATATATCCGACGCCTGTTTGCGTATGTATCAGTTTTGGTGAAAAATCCTTATCAATTTTCTTCCTCAAAAAGGTGACATACACGTCGATAACATTTGTTCCCGTGTCAAATGTAACTGCCCATACTTTTTCTGCAATTTCAGCTCTCG
>JAYTOA010000123.1:0-3999 GCA_043748015.1 Flavobacteriales bacterium | reverse complement strand
GACGGCAATGTTCACCATACCACCACACGCAACGTGACACTCGCCATGCCTGAAGCACTGGGTGTCATCGGCATCGTTTGTCCCGATCATTCGCCACTGCTTGGATTTATTTCAACTGTCATTCCAGCCATTGCTATGGGTAACCGCGTAATCGTTGTTCCATCGGAAACCTCTCCATTGAGTGCAACAGATATGTATCAGATCTTCGAGACATCAGATGTTCCTGGAGGTGTGATCAATATCGTTACAGGTAATCAGGATGAACTCGCAGGTGTTTTAGCGAATCATGATGATGTGGATGGATTGTGGTACTTCGGAACAAAAGAAGGAAGCAAAATGATTGAGCATGCAGCTGCAGAAAACATGAAACGCACATGGGTGAATTTCGGTAAGCAACGCGATTGGGAAGATCAAAACCAAAGTGCGAATGAGCAGTTTTTGCGCAGAGCGACGGAGATCAAAAACATCTGGATACCATACGGGGAGTAGTTCGGAGTTTAGAGTTCCGCGTGCGGCTGTCAGTAAGTGCAAGCAAGATTTTGCATTTAAATGCTTGGCATAAATCAGCGTTAGTTGTATACGATTCTTATGCAGGATTTGCACACTAATATTCATTGTTTTACTCAAGGCAGCAGCTATCGCGAACTATGAACTCTGAACGTGAACTGAATTTGATCCATAGAAATTTTTCAATCTTCAAATTCCTTGTTGCACGAAAAGCCTCAACTCACGCGAACTAGGAACTATGAACTAATCTTTGCTAAAACATCAAAAGGCATTCACTTTAACCTCTCCAACACAACTTCAATAAGCCGTTCAACATCCGCCTTATAGTTCTCGCTGAATTCTTTTCGCACGCGATTCGCGATGATCGCGCACACAGTGCATGCATCATGGCCGAGTAAATTACTGAGTCCATAAAGCGCAGAAGTTTCCATTTCGAAATTGGTGACACGGTAATTTTCAAATGCAAAACTTGTGAGCTTTTCGTTGATCTCCGGAAAGCGCGGACTCAATCTCAACGTCCTTCCTTGCGGACCATAAAATCCAGGAGATGCCGCCGTGATACCCGGAATCATTCCCTTTCCAAGTTGATTGAAAAGTTTTTCGCTTCCATTGCATATATAAGGAGTGGCGGGTTTTGAACTCCAGTTGAGATGCATCGCTATTTTTTCTTCGAGTAATTTTTCCAAAGCATCAGACTCGTAATTATAATAGTGCATCACACCATCGAATCCCAAACCGAATTGAGAGATCACAAAAGAACCAACAGGAATATCCGCTTGTAATGCTCCTGATGTTCCAATACGAATGATGTTGAGTTTTCTCTTCTCCGTTTTCGCCATGCGCGTTTCCGGATCGATATTCACCGCTGCATCCAGTTCATTGATTGCAATGTCAACGTTATCCGTTCCAATGCCCGTTGACATCACTGTGATGCGCTTCTTGCCGAGCATTCCGGTGTGTGTCACGAATTCACGGTTGTGAATTTCAACATCGATTGAATCGAAATGTTTGGTGATTTGCTTCACGCGACCTTGGTCACCGACAACAATTACGTCGTCCGCAATGTGCTCATTTCGAAGATGAATGTGATAGACACTTCCATCCTTATTCAGTATATAATCCGCATCAGATAGGGGTTTGCTCATAGTAAATTCTTGTTCTAAGTTGAAAGCCAAGTTATGCAGTGTGAGGTGGGGAACGAACCGAAGCATCTGCATTACCTGGGTTAATCCCGACACAGAAAATCTTCTTTTTCAAGAAGCGAAGCGAAATGAAAATGATAGATTTTCTAAGTCGACCGCGCAAATGAACGTAGTGATTTGCATGGTATGGGATCAAATCTACTTTAATTTGTCCTCCAAATAAAAAAACATGAGCGTACACATTCAAGCAACTATGGGCGAGATCGCCGAAACAGTGTTAATATCCGGCGATCCATTGCGGGCAAAATATGTTGCAACAAAAATGTTGACCGATGTTGTTTGCTACAACGAAGTACGAGGCATGCTTGGCTTCACCGGCATGTACAACGGCAAGCGTGTCTCTGTGCAAGGAACGGGAATGGGAATTCCGTCCACTGCTATATACGTGCACGAATTGATTCACGATTACGGAGTAAAAAAATTGATACGTGTTGGAACATGCGGAGCGATACAAACGAACTTAACACTCGGCACGATGTTGTTGGCCAGTTCTGCATACACAGATTCCGGAACACATTTGAAGTATTCACCGGATATGCAAACGCCGACATTCGCGACACCTGCATTGCTCAAACGCGCAAAAGAAGTTGCGGCACAACATTCCATTGAAATCACTGAAGGCCCGATATTCAGTACAGATATATTTTACGGTGAAGAGCATGGTCGCTGGGATGGATGGATCAAGCAAGGATTGCTCGGTGTTGAAATGGAATCGAGTGTTATTTACGGAATAGCCAAACAAAACAAAGTTGAGGCACTGTCAATTCTAACAGTAAGTGATAATATTATTACCAAGCAATTTTCCACATCGAAGGAAAGAGAGGAAGTTAGTTTGCAGATGATAAAGTTGGCGCTCGAGTGCGCATAAAAGAAGAAACTTCACATACATGGCGCCGCTCATTTCCTATCGACTCACACTCTCCCTCACCCTTCTAATTAAAAGTGTGAGGGAGAGTGTGAGTCAACAGGAGACGCGCTCTTAAATTTTATGACGATAGCATGAAATTACCAATTATTGAAATCAAAACTTTTGAAAAGGTCAATTATTCTATCGAGTCTCTTCCCCCCGCCGAATACGAAACCTGCCAATTCCTAAAATGCGATTTCTCGAATACATCATTTGCGCAATCCAAATTCATTGATTGCACATTTATCGGATGCAACATCAGTAATGTCAATCTCACCAAGACGGCTTTGAATAATATCGTCTTCAAAGATTGCAAGATGATGGGACTTCTCTTTTACAACTGCAATGCATTTGGTTTGTCCTTTAGATTCGAAAATTGTCAGCTCGATCATTCTTCCTTCTTTCAACTCATCATTCGCAAAACAGCATTCAATCAGTGCCGATTACACGATGTTGATTTCACGGATTGCGATTTGAATTCCGCTCAATTTGTAGAGTGCGATTTACTCAACACAAAGTTTGAAAACACGATATTGGAAAGAGCAGACTTTATTACTGCGCGCCACTACTCTATCGATCCATCAAAGAATAGCATGAAGAAGGCGAAATTTTCGAGAGAGGGGATTGCGGGGTTGCTGGGTGGTTTTGGGATAGAGATCGTTTGATAATTTAAGAGCGCGGTTTGCGTCCTGTTGACTCACACTGTTTCTCACACTTATAATTGAAGTATGAGGGGGTGTGCGAGTCTACAGAAAGCGCGCGCCTTCTCCTATCTCAATCTCACACTTCTATTTCTTGAACACCAGGTACGCCATTTACACAATGGTAACTTGCCTATTTTCGTTTGGTCATTTCATCCAACACTGATTTTTTTCGAAATAATATGTACTTTAAAATAGAACGCCACAAGAAATTAACTGCAATCAAATGGAGCATACTTCTGCCGTTGACATTCCCACTGTTGAGTAGTCAAATGCATGCTCAAAACTGGAAGGTTAAAACGGTGGATACAGGATATACGCTTAAAAGATTTGAAGTCGATAAGAAGACAAATCACAAAGACGGATATTATATTGAACAGGAGAAGTCCAATATGGACACCTTAGTTTATGGCCATTATACCGATAATAAAAAAACGGGCACTTGGAAATTCAGGAAGCAGTATGGTTTTTTGGAGTATAACTATGATACCCGGATTTTCGAGAATATGCCTGACACTGTGAAATTGATTGATTCTGCGTATGTCAAGGTTGGTGAAGAATTTATCATGACGAAAGTGGATGCCCCTCCCCTGGGACTCACCCATTACGCTGAAATCGTTTCTTTAATAGTCAACAAAAAGTACAACAAAATAAATCACTTTTCCATTCTGGGAAAAGCAGC
>JAYTOA010000122.1:0-26877 GCA_043748015.1 Flavobacteriales bacterium | reverse complement strand
TTGGATCGCAAGGGTTAAGTGGATCGCTTCCACCGGTTACTTCATCACCGTCGTTGATTCCGTCACCATCTGTATCAGAGTTTGCAGGATTAGTTCCGTAGAACATTTCATCTGCACTTGTCAATCCATCGTTGTCACAATCAAGTGTTGCAATAGCTCCGGCATATGGATCGCAAGGATTGAGAGGATCGCTTCCACCAGTTACTTCATCACCGTCATTGAGTCCGTCACCATCTGTATCGGGATTGGAAGGATCAGTGAAGTAGGAATTTATTTCGTCATCAGCCGTCAGTCCGTCGTTATCACAATCTAAAGTGAGTATTGCAATCGCGCTTGGATCGCAAGGGTTGAGTGGATCACTTCCACCTGTTACTTCATCACCATCGTTGATTCCGTCGCCATCTGTATCCGGGTTTGCAGGATTAGTTCCGTAAAGCACTTCGTCCGCACTTGTCAATCCATCGTTATCACAATCAAGTGTTGCAACAGCTCCGGCATTTGGATCGCAAGGATTGAGAGGATCGCTTCCACCAGTTACTTCATCACCGTCATTGAGTCCGTCACCATCTGTATCGGGATTGGAAGGATCAGTGAAGAAGGAATTTATTTCGTCATCAGCCGTCAGTCCGTCGTTATCACAATCTGAAGTGAGTATTGCAATCGCGCTTGGATCGCAAGGGTTGAGTGGATCACTTCCACCTGTTACTTCATCACCATCGTTGATTCCGTCACCATCTGTATCAGAGTTTGCAGGATTAGTTCCATAGAACAATTCATCTGCACTTGTCAATCCATCGTTATCACAATCAAGTGTTGCAACAGCTCCGGCATTTGGATCGCAAGGGTTGAGAGGATCGCTTCCACCGGTTACTTCATCACCGTCATTGAGTCCGTCACCATCTGTATCAGGATTGGAAGGATCAGTGAAGTATACCGTGTCTTCATCACCATTAGTAAGACCGTCGTTATCACAGTCGTTCGTGAGTATTGCGAGAACGTTTGGATCGCACGGGTTGAGTGGATCACTTCCACCTGTTACTTCATCACCGTCGTTGATTCCGTCACCATCTGTATCCGGGTTTGCAGGATCAGTTCCATAGAACATTTCATCTGCACTTGTCAATCCATCGTTGTCACAATCAAGTGTTGCAACAGCTCCGGCATCTGGATCGCAAGGGTTGAGAGGATCGCTTCCCAGCAGAACTTCTTCTGCGTTGGCAAGACCATCACCATCGCAATCCGACGAAGGAATTTGAATGCAATCACCGATTTGTATTGTTACCAATGCCTGATAGCAATCGCCGTCTGCGTCACATATTTCATAAGTGACGTAAGCAGGTCCGGCAAAAGCTGCATCTGGAGAGAAATCGATACTATCATCGGTTGGATCATTTGCTGTTCCGTTATCATTTACTGAAGCAATTCCATTAGCAGAGCTGATTATCGTTATGGCTCCTGAAGATGGACCGTCAATACCAAAGTCATCATTGATAAGTACATCGATATTTACATCAACATCTGTTGGAGATGCAGCGTTGTCATCGTTGGCAATCGGCGTACCGCAGTTGGCGCTTGGTATTGCATTTGGATCAGGATCACAAGGATTAAGAGGATCACTTCCACCGCTTACTTCGCCACCATCATTCAGTCCGTCACCATCAGTGTCAGGATTGTTGGGATCTGTGCCATAGACCAATTCTTCATCTGACGTTAGTCCGTCATTGTCACAATCATTTGACGACAGTGCGTTTGGATTTGGATCACATGAATTCAATGGGTCTGATCCGCCAAGGATTTCGTCTCCATCGTTAAGTCCGTCACCGTCTGTATCAGCATTTGCCGGATCAGTTCCATAGAGCACTTCATCCGCGCTTGTCAATCCGTCATTATCACAATCTAGCGATGCAACAGCTCCAGCATTAGGATCGCAAGGATTGAGTGGATCGCTTCCGGCATTCACCTCATCACCGTCATTGATACTGTCGCCATCTGTATCCGGATTGGCAGGATCAGTGCCATAAAGTGCTTCGTCTAAGTTGGTGAGGCCATCTGCATCACAATCATTGGTGTCAACTGCTCCGGCGTTTGGATCACACGAATTGAGCGGATCGCTTCCTGCTGTTACTTCATCACCATCATTCATTCCATCGCCATCTGTATCAGCATTACCGGGATCTGTTCCGTAAAATACTTCATCCGCACTTGTCAATCCGTCGTTGTCGCAGTCGAGTGATGCAACGGCTCCCGGATTCGGGTCGCAAGGATTGAGTGGATCCGAGCCATTGTTGATCTCATCATTATCCGAAATGCCATCGCCATCCGTGTCGACCATAGTAACAGTGACATGAATAGTCAGACTGGCTGTTGTGCAAAGTGGCTCATTGTCGCAAACCTCATACGTAATGTTTTCATCACCAACAAAAGTGTCATTGGGATCATAGGTGTACGAACCGTCATTGTTGAATGTGAGTGTGCCATTTGATGCTCCGGTCAGGATCGAGTAGGTGAGTGCATCTCCTTCCACGTCGCTGTCGTTGTTCGCTACCGAACTATTCAGCACTGCGTTGTTGGCCACTGTTTCGTCATCATCTCCGGCAATTGGCGAATCATTGATCGCGTTAATGTTGACATTGATATTTGCCTGCACACAAGTGGATGGATCGCAGACTTCGTAAATGATGGTCTCACCTAGATTATAATTCGAGTTGGGTGTGTAGGTGAATGTTCCATCGGTATTCATATTGAATGTTCCATTGTCTGCGCCGCTCACGTAGGAGAAAGTGAGAGCATCAAGATCAACATCCGAATCATTGGAGGAAACATCACCATTCAAAACTGTATCTTCATTGATATTGAAAACGTCATTCACTGCAACCGGCGGATCGTTAACCGGATTAACAGTCACAGTTATCGTTGCATCATTTGAAGTAGCACCCAGATTATCTTCTATCGTATACGTAATTGTTGCATCACCATTGAAATTCAGAACCGGAATCAATGTCACATCACCAGTGGTTGTATTCACTGACCATGTTCCCTGAGCTGTTGTGATTGTTGTTTGTTGGCCACCGACACCGGGATTAAGATCGATTGTGGAAACGACAACAGTTCCATCACTATCTGTATCATTCAAGTGTACTTGTGGAATGACAGCAGTGTTGTCTTCATCAATTGTTACATTGTCATTGTTCGCAACAGGAGGTGTATTCGTACACACTGGAGTGACAGATGAGTCAGAGTCTTTTATCGTAATTTCATTGTTAGCAAGAGATGAAGGCACAACTGATTTTGTGACAACACTTCGCACACCATTTTTATAAGGGAAGAAAACGCGCACATAAACTTGTTGCGAAGGGTTTGTAATACCGAAGTGGAAGACGGGATTTCCGAAAGTGCCGTATCCTTCACCGGCAGAGAGATTCATCAGTGGTGATATTCTATTGTTGTTGCAGTCATACAATGCTGCTGTTGCGCCGTTGGCAATGTTTGTTGCTACGCCGCCTATATCGCGCACTGCGTTCACACGCAGGTATTGATTGTTGTTTGTTAGATTTTCCCATAGTTGATTTGGCAGAGTTGCCATTGCTGCATACAGATCCAGATCTCCATCGTTATCGAAGTCAACAAACGATACTCCCTGCACATTTCCTTGTGGAGTGATGTTGCGGTTGAGTGGGGTAGTTGGTCTTGTGAAAGAAAGTGTGGATGGATTATTATTTAAAAACAGATAGCTGTCCGTATGAATGTTTCCTAAGAATAAGTCAATGTCTCCGTCGTTGTCTACGTCACCTGCAGTGCATCCGTCAATTGTTGCAGTGCTCAGATTGATTCCTGAGGAAGCTGCAGGTTCTCCTGTTGCGACGAAAACTCCTCCATTGTTTCTCCAGATTTGATTGGGTCCATTATCCGCCCAGAAAAGATCAAGGTCGCCATCGCTGTCAAAGTCAGCCCAGCAGACGCCACCTTTGTTTGAATTGCTTGGAGTTTCATTGAATGCGTTGGCTGAGAAAGTTCCATTGCCGTTGTTGTGATAGATATCATTTTCAACGGCTCTTCTTACACAGAAATCAACGTAGCCGTCGTTGTCAAAATCACCGGCTGCGATATAGTCTCCATCGGTTCCCGTAGTGGGAAGTCCCGTGATGTTGTTATCCACCTGAGTAAAAAAACCACTTCCGTTATTACTGAGTATGTCCACTCCGAATGCGTGGTTATCAAGTATGATATCAAGGTCACCGTCATTATCATAATCAAGAGTAATCAATCCTTCAGCATTCAGACCTCCTGTGAGAGAAAGAATGATTTGATTAGCAGTTTGGGTTGCTGTTCCGAAACTATAAGAAGGTGATGCAGCAGGTCCTTTGTTCAGCCAAATCGAAATTCTGTTGAAGCTGTTCACGACAAAATCCATATTGCCGTCATTGTTGAAGTCTCCGGCGATTGCACTTCTATCTTTACTTGTAGCGTTTAGATCATTTGCATGAGTATCCGTGACATTTGTAAAAGAATTACCGCTATTTGAAAAATAGAGTTGATTATTGATCGCTGCATCAGATGAGTTCACTTGCACATCGAGGAAGCCGTCGTTGTTGAAATCCGCCCAGCAGAAGCCACCTTCCTTGGTACCCGCCATATCAAGACCAACTAATGCTGCCACTTCACAGAAATACTGATTAGTGCAAGTGCTACTCATTATTGAGAAGGATAATGTAGCGTCAGTGCATGCTGAAAGTGGATCGCATACTCGGTATGTTATTACATCACTTCCGGTATATGTGGAAACTGGAGTGTATACATATGAACCGGTTGAGCTCATTGATAAGGTTCCATGTGCAGGTGGAACAACAATGCTAAATATTAATGCTGCACCTTCCGGGTCACCGTCATTGGAAGCAACAGTTCCGGTGGCGCCATAACTTTTTGTTAATGACTTCGCATCATTACCGGCGACCGGAGGTTGATTCGCAACCACTACTGTGATTGATGCCGGAGAGTTGTCGTTGAAAGTAGTGGTCGCGTCTAGCTCAACGTTGGAAACCATTGCCTTTGCCGTATTGCTATACGTCGCGTTGCCCGAAGGAATGACAGCTTGAAAGGTGAGTGTGCCTGAAGAATTACCGGCGACATTGAATGGATTGCTCCACTTTAGTTGTTGTCCTGTGATGGAAGGATTTGCTATTGTAACATTATTCCATTTAGATGTTCCGGCAACATAAGTCACATTGATTGGAAGCTGATCGATAAATTCATCGATGGATAAAGTTGAGGCGGAGGAATTATTTGCGACCAACGAATAGGTAACAGTGCCACCGTTTCCGTTCAAAGATGTGCTGCTGGCACTCTTAGCTATTGTAGCGTTAATGGTTGCCGGTTGTATTGGAGCAAAAGTTCCATTAGAAAAAGAACCAACAGAATTATGTTTCATCTGACCGCCGCTGCTGATGTGTCCAACAGGACTAATAAATGTCGGAGCAGTTGTGACACCGGTGGTTTTGAAAGTGTAAACGCATGTATATGGTGTATCGCTGTTGTTAAGGATTGCCCCGTTGGGAATATTGAGTGTATTGATATGTGTGCCTGCATTTGGCGAGGAGAGTGTTATTGATGTGTTCTGCAACTCATATGAATTTGGGAGCCAGGTCGAAAAGGAAGCAGGAGTAAAAGACATCACTCTGTTCGCTTGTTGATTCGTCATCTGACCTGTGGTGCCGGTTACTGTTATAGTAACAATACCGCCAACCTGAGGAGGGTTTGGTCCTGAGACTATTGAATTGACCTGATTGGCACTTGCAGCTAGTGTGTTGTCGACAGAAACTATCGAAAAAGCGCTACTACCAACAAGATTCCCGGAATTTATTGAACCCGAATAAACTCTTATAGTGTGCCCTTGCGCAACGGTTGTTACAGCATTGGCTGTTACATAAAAAAAGACTGGCTTAGATTGACCATTGGCGAGTGTGCCTATGTGACTCACTCCATCTTCATTCACGTTAAGCGATATCACTGTACCAGTGAAAGTGCCAATGTTTACCCATAAATCTGAGTAATCAATTCCATCATTATTGGTAACGATGTACGACAGATAGCAAGAGTTCACTCCCTGTGAAATATCGGTATACATAATGGAACCGGACGTCCTTGTAATCGTCATTGCGTTTGCCGTGTAAGATGTATAAGCAAAGGCAATCAGCAGAAATGACATTCTCTGCAAAAGGGGTAAAAGTTGATTCATGGTTAACTTGCGATAAGAGTAAATATTTGTCATCAGCTGAGAAAAAAATGCATGTCATAGACTCAGATTTAGCTTCTATGATACACATTGACAAATGAAACTATTGTCAACTCGGTTATTTGGTTGAATACTTCAAAGTATCAAACAGTTAAATGTTTAAAATGCAAACTTGTATGTTTTTGGTCATCAGCGTCGACGTTCCGATGGTATGTCTGGAGTGATCAGCACATCATGTTGATCTATTTTTTATAGTGATCCTCCAGAATTACCCCCAAGTTGATATTCCTTTTTCAATTGACAACAATTTTAGATTCCACATTGAGAATGGATTTAACCCGCATTACGCAATAGTAATTTTTTATAGCCATGCGTGCGGTATTCTCAAATCTAAGTAATAGAAAATCCACTTTCATCGTCCAAAATTGAATGTGCATTTTCTATTGTTTGATTTGGGTTTACAAGGCGCGTCTTCGCGTGAGACAATGGAGATTCCTCACTTCGTTTCGGAATGATAACGTAAGCGTGGAAGAGGGACAGTACGGCGCTTCACGCCTCGCTGTCATCTGCGGTCCAGGGTTTTCATGCTATGTCGATAGAATTGAAAAAGTCCATCACATTCTAAATCATTGTTGGCTCCTATTTGTGTGCGTCAACTGTCCTTCCGAAACGAAGTGAGGAATCTTCCATACTATACGTAATTCCTCGGTTCAACGGTGAATTGATTCTGACGCTTTACATACTAAAAACGAAGTGAAGAATCTCCCTGGGGGTAATTCTGTAGGATCATTTTTTTTATGAATTGAATGTTTTCAATTCTTGATGATGTTATATGCATCTTGCACCAATAGATAAACAACTAATAGAATATGTCAGAATTGAAAAGTGTTTCAATCAATGATGCGCAAAGAATTGTTGACGAATGGATAAAAACAGTGGGCGTTCGATATTTCAACGAACTCACCAATATGGCCATTCTCACTGAAGAAGTGGGTGAGGTAGCGCGCATAATAGCACGTCGCTATGGCGAGCAAAGCGAAAAAGAAAGTGATGCAAAATTGGATCTCGCCGATGAATTGGCGGATGTTCTTTGGGTAGTCATTTGCCTTGCCAATCAAACCAATGTCGATTTGGAAAAAGCATTCTTTAAAAATCTGGAGAAGAAAAATAATCGCGACCAGGATCGACATCGGTCGAATGAAAAATTAAAATAGAGAATTGTTTTTATAAGTCATTTAGAATTCAAAATAATTCAACTATCGAAAGAAGAATTGTGGAATTCATTTTCAGTATTTCACCAGAGAGTGATCAATATTTTCAATCCAGGCCATGATGCCTCCTTCGAGCGAATAGAGATTGGTGTAATGATATTTTGTTTCCAGCGCGTGGATGACAGCACAAGAACGTCTGCCGGATTTGCAATGAATAACAACAGGAATATCTTTTGGAATCTTGTCAATGTTTGAAAACACGTCAGCCATAGGAATATTTATTCCTCCAATAGCGCACGTTTCCACTTCATACGACTCGCGTACATCAATCAACAAATGAATTGTACCCAATTTTTTCCACTCGTTGAGCTCGGTCGCAGTTAGATTTTTCATGAAATCGAAATTAAATTACGCCTTGTACTTCGTGACGATGTCTTCCGATTGAAAATCGAAAAAAGTATCGCCGCGCAGTCCAATTCGAAGACATTCGAGCGGTATCACTTCGTTTTCAGCAATATTTCCTAAATTGACATTGGCCCCAAATTGTTTGATGAAATAAACTTGTTGTGGCTTCTTGGGTGCCTCCCAAAGTATGCTTTGAGGGTCAACGTTTTTGATGATTTTGTTGATCAGCATGACGTGTGCTTGTCCATTCGGACGGTAAATGCCAACAGTTCCACTTTCACGAGCTTCGGCAATTACTTTCCATGAACCGGCTTGCAACTCTGTTTGCATCATCTTTATCCAACGCGTCGGCGAGATGAGGATTCCTTCTTCTTTTGAGCCAACTTCTGAAAGTACTTTATACGATTTTGCAAAATTCGAAATGAGTTCACATTTCAAATCATGATCGAGAACCATGCTTCCATCAGAAACTTCTACCATGTCGAGACCAAGTCCGTCAATGTATTTGCGGTAGTCATCCAATTGTCCGCGAACGTAGAATGCCTCAAACAAGGTTCCTCCAACATACACATCGATATTGGCATCTCTGTATAGTTTCACTTTTTCCTTCACGTTCGAGGCAAAGGCAGAAGTTCCAAAACCAAGCTTCACAATATCCACCAGATCACCGGAGCACTCAATTAGGTCATTCGCTTGATTAAGGCTTAGACCCTTGTCCATGACCATTGTCAAACCGAATTCGCGATTTTTCTTAGTTCTCTCTGGAAGATTGGATAGGTTGAAATTCATATATATCTATTGGCAAAAGATGCAAATATGAGAAAAAAGCAAGGGTAGAATCAAAAGACAATTATCAGTTACGCCGAGAATTGACCGGTCATTGACAAATATTATTGTTTTATTCATTGAAATGGAGGCAAATCAAGTGTCCTTGATTTGTGTAAAATGAATCACAAGTGATGGAAGCGGAAAATGAGTTCAGGCAAAATATCCTACTACAACCTTTCCGCTTTAGTCAAAATTGAGATTTTATTTTCATGTTTAAGTACCCGAAGATCTACCCAAGGAAATTTCAGCAAAAAGAACATTGTTTTTTATTTCCGGGTAATACTCCTCTAGTTCTTTCAAACCCTCAGTCTCCGATGCAGTCAAACGCAACAGCAATTCTTCTGCTTCGGCAATTCTTCCACTTTTCATCAAATAAGCAACTTTTCGAAAACCAATTTCGTGACTTTGTGGACATTTCTGCCAGGCGGTATTGATGATCTCAATGGCTTTGTCGACTTCCTCTTTTTGCACGAAAATATCAGAGTAGTCGAGCCATAGGTCTGCATTTTCTGCAAACCGGATAATGCAAACTTCTCCAATAGCCTCAGCTTCCTCGAGCCGGCCAAGCTTTTTTAAAAATTCTATTTGAAAAAGATAATAATCCGAGTTGTTGGTTTCAAGATCAATCGCTCTTTCCACATAGGTAAGACCTTCAAACGTTTTGTCCATCAAGTCAAGGGCGATACCCATTCCTAGGAATGCATCCGCATAATTTTCATCGAGCTGAATACTTTTCTTGTAATAGAAAAGAGCCTTGTCATATTCGTTCATCTTCTCGAAACACTCACCAATGTGGCAATAGACAGGTGCCTGCGGTTGCTCGAAAGCATAAGTTTCTTCAAAGACTTGCACCGCTTGCTGATAGCGCTCCATTTTAAAAAGCGTGTGTGCCTTGTTATAATATCCCGGCGTGAAATCTTCTTGAATAGCAATACACAAATCATATGCTTCCAAAGCTTCCTCCATTTGATCTAATTTCTGATAAGCATTCGCAAGATTGTACCATGCCGCAAAACTGAAAGGATGTTTTTCAATAAACGCGAGATAAAATTCAACGGCCTCCAAGGATTTTTCAGCTATATCATAACAATAAGCCAATTCATAAAGCAGGATTTCATTCTCCGGCCTTTTGTTGATCGCTTCAATCAAGATTTCTTGCGCTTTGTCATAGCGTTCGAGACTTTCGTACTCCAGTGCAATCTCCATATAAATTTCATCCTCAAATTCACGACCGCCAAGCGCAAGTGCTTTTTTCAAAAGTATGATGGCTTTTGCATGCTCTCGCTGCTGACTATATATTGAAGCAAGTGTGAGAAGCACTTCTTCATTCGGTTCTATCTTCTCAAGAATTTTGAGTCGCTTCATCGCTTTGGCGAGATGTCCCATGCCGGTGAGAATCTGCGCTTCACGAATCATCATCGTTACATTCTCCGGAAACAATGAATATGCATAATCAATTACTCGCAGCGCTCGCGTGAAAACACTTGCGTCGCAGTAGTAATCAATTATCTCTTCAAATTGCTCTATGTCGAAATAGTAAGCTTCATTTTTCGCCAACATCTGCTCATATTTATGTACGAGCTCTTGCGAATTATTTTGATCGCGATTTTCTTCACTCATCGGCTTTCTAGTCTTAATATAAAATTAGGCACCCTCAAATTTACGGGTGTTTTTATTTTCAGCCATTAAGGCGTAAATAAAATATTCTGAGTAATGGACAATGTTTTGAACATGACCGCCATTCAGTGTAACCTTAAAATGTTAAAGAAATTTGATTGTCTAAAAAAATGATGCTCAGTACTTGATGAAGTAGTAAAGCAACTTCACCAATTCGTTGTTGACCATGATCATTCCTTCCTCGTTGTGCCACCAATTGGTTTGATCATATTCAATGGCTGTGGCGCCATGAAAATTGACATTGATGCCGGCATCTTCAAACTTTTCTTCAAACACCCAACGCACACGACGTAAATGAAACGCACTGGAGATGATGGTGATGTTTTGAATTTGATGGTCATTGCAGTATTGCAAAATTTCATCCGATTCTTCCATGGTGCTGTGGGCTGCAGTTAGTATGTCAATTTGTTCTGAGGGAACTCCTTTGCTCACCATCATGTGTTTGGTAAGTTCGGCTTCAAACATACTTGTGTCGAGACAAAGAATCTGATACGGATAGTTACCTCCTGTTGTCGCAAATTTTTGATTGGGAAACTGCTCAAAAAGATGCACAGCTGAAAGACCTCTTTCAAAACTATTTCCACCAAGAACAAAGCAACATTCAGTCTGCTTTGGTGGATCACTTTTTACCAGCCAGTTTCCAACGCCATTTAGAATTTCATTTCTGTTGGCGAAAAGAAAAAGAGTTAATCCAAGAAAAATCAGACAAGCCCTAAACCAATTCTTTTTCAATAATTCTTCCATCTTAAATAATTTTTAGCCATGGTGAAATGAGGCTGTTGACATTTAGTTTTTCATCGCACATTCGAATTGAAACCAATGCTTCTTTGGCGTTGATCAGACTCTTTTCTTCAACGGTGTAGTCATAATTCCATTGCGTGTCATGCAACCAGTTGCGCGCTTCCGGCACACTCATTTCGAATTTTTTGCTAAGGTGTATTGCGCTTGAATTGTCTTGTTTAAAAGCAATGCACTCGGCATTCATAATTTGCAGAAGTTGATTTACAACATGAGGTTTTGTCGCCAGTACTTCGTCGCTTGCAATCACTAAAAAGCTACTCCAGGGTGCACTGAATTCACCAACCAGCTTCAACTCTCCATTGCGTATATAAGGCCGAGTCATGAATTTTTCCCAATAAAACAATTGCGTTTCATTACGGACAAGTGACTGCACCGCGCCATGCAAACTGTTGACAACGGAGAAATTTTCTTTGATCAAATTGATGTCGCGTTGCCTTGCGTGAATCATCGCCATCAAATGAGATCCGGAACCAAAACGAGAAATGGCATATTTTTTCTGACTGGCATCGTCTATGGTGTCAAACTTGGAATTTGCCCCGGTGTAAATACCCCATGTAAGAGGTGTTTGAATATAAACTTTCGCAATTTTCGCTTTAAGTCCCTGACTTGCTGCTGAAATAAATCCTTCAGTCAACAAGATGGCAATGTCAAGTTCGCCATTGCTCAATGCTTGTGTCATTGCACCGGTACCACCTGCGTATATCGTCCATGCAAGATCGATGTCGTGCGAAGAAAACATATCACGTTCCGCAGCAAGTCGCCATGGTAAATTGAAATGTTCAGGAACTCCTCCGATTCTAATGTGTGATCTCATTTCACTTTTTGTGATGCTCAATAAATGACGAAATACTAATAGGTACCTGCACGTTTTCTCAACAACCATTCACCAGCAAGCAATGCTAATAGTAAACCCAGCAACCATTTGTAATTGATCAATTCGTTGAGCTGTTTGTGCTCGTACGAAATGGGAACAATTTCTTTTTTGTTTTGAATAAATTCAGCAAGCGCATTCATGCCTTGTGGAAATACCATCTCGCCGTTGTTGTCCATTGCAAGTTGATACATCAAGCGATGATCAGCGATGGTGTTCACCACTTCCATTTGCAATGGGCTCACACTGAATTCGCCTCGCTCTTTCATCATTTCTCTTTCGCCATTTACTGATGCTTCGTAGCGATAATTGCCAACAGGAAGTTGTCCGGCATTCAACCGATAACGATTCCCAATTGAAGAAAAAATATAGCTGTACTCTTTTCCGTCATCAGTGAAAATGCGCATCGACACTTCGCGATTCGTGATTGGCTCATAGCTCTGATTATAAAGCTCCGCATCGAAAGTGATAACTTCATTTTCTTGAAAATCATTTTTCCCTGACACCCGAAACAAACTCTTGTCCTCTTTGGCAGCAGTGTATTGGACAATCTTCGTGATGAATTCATTAAAGGAAGCGTGTGATTCGAATTGCTGATACGCCGTCATTTTCCAACGCCAGATTCCTTCGCCACAAATGATTCCAATCTTATTGTCATTTACTTTGTTGAAGGAGATCAAAGGCTTCTTGGTTTTGATTTGACCAACTTGTTGATTGATCATAGTTGTCAATCCAGGACTAAAACTAAAGTCCCCAAACGGCGATGTAAGCGGCGGCATGGTGCGAAACATTCCCCTCACGTTATCATCAAGTAGAAAAAGCGAAAAGTCTTCTGCCATGTAACCGGAAACATCTACTGAGTTGTTTCTGTAATTGCTGAGCGCATATCCCAAATTCAACTGATTGAAAGCGTTGTAATCTGTGCTGTTGCCCCAAACAAAAATGGATGGAATTTTTTGTTCAAGTGCGCTCGTAATCAAGCTTGATCCATTTGATCCCGGTGCTGGCAATTGATGAAATATAACAAGACTATAAGAGGAAATATTTCCTGTGAAATCTTTCGACAACTTCACGTCGACTTTGTAAGTTTCATTGCTCGTGATAGCATCGCGAATTGCGTTGAGATCCGGATGTGGTGCATAAGCAAGTATCAAAACTTTTTGTCGGCTGTCAAGAACGTCTATGAAAACATCTTCATAATTATTGGCGATGGTTACTTCATTGTCAATTCCTGATAGTTGAACCGAATATTTCTGCAGTCCGGTTTCGGTTGCATCCAGATTGAGTGAAACAGTTTTGAAGAATCGTTCTTCACTAAAGTTGATGGTTTCCGAGTAAAGCGTTTTGCCTTTTCTTGTCACACTCAGTATAGCAGTTTCGCCTTTTGCTTTTCTTCCTTCTACAGTAATTTCCATTGGAAATTTATTGCCGAGATAAGCAAGTCTGTTGGCTGCAACATCTGCAACAAGTATGTCCCGGTGAATCGTCGTATCTCCCAGCGCAACAGTGTATACAGGCACATTCAACTTTTGATAAGCGTATACGGGATTGCTTCCTTTGTTGTAAAGTCCGTCCGATGCTATGACAATTGCTCCGAGATTTCTTCCGCTGTAACGCGTGTATAATTCGTCTAGTAAACCTGAAAAATCCGTTAGCTTTTCATTGTAGTGAAGTGAATCAATTCCTTCATTCACGGTTGAACCAAAGCGATAGGTGCTCACTTCATAATTTTCCTGAAGCTGCGTGATTAGTGCCCGAAGATCTTCCTTGTATTTTCCTTTGTAGTAAGTCGAATCGTTGCCAACAACAAGTGATTGCGAATCATCCTGAGCAATGACGATAACGGGTTTCTCTACTTTGCGATCAATAGACTTTATCAAAGGTTTGAGAAGAAAAAATGCAAGCAACGAGATGCACGAAAATCTAAGTATGCCAAGTAAAGTGGCGAGCGATTTACCATAAGTACGGTTGAATCGATCTCTGAAGTAAAGCGCTCCTGCGTATGCAAGCCCCGTGATCAGACACACTACGATCAGCCATGTGGGAGCTTGAGTGATGATAGACATCTTTTAGTAATTCGTTTTTAGAATGAGTTTTTGTAAAGAAAAAATGAATGGGTATTCAAATTTGACAATAGCATTTATCACATCAACATTCCACCGCAAACATGCAGCGTCTGACCGGTGATATATGCGCTCATATCGGATGCCAGAAAGACGGTGGCATTGGCTACATCATCTGTGCTTCCGCCGCGTTTCAAGGGAATGGCATTGCGCCATTCCTGCACAGTTTTTTCGTCGAGAGCGCCGGTCATTTCTGTTTCGATAAATCCCGGCGCAATTGAATTGCAGCGAATATTTCTTGAACCAAGTTCCGCAGCTACACTTTTAGTGAAGCCGATTATACCTGCTTTCGACGCCGCATAATTCGCTTGACCTGCATTGCCTTTCACACCTACTACAGAACTCATATTTATTATGCTTCCCGAACGCGCCTTCAGCATTGGTTTGATGACCGCTTTGGTAAGATTGAAAACAGATTTCAAATTGACACGCATGATTTCATCCCAATGTTCTTCGCTCATACGCATTAATAGATTGTCTCTGGTAATACCCGCGTTGTTGACAAGAATGTCAACAGTTCCAAAATCTTTTACCACTTCATCAACCAAAGCATGCGCTGCATTGAAATCGGATGCATCGCTTTTATATCCTTTTGCGATGCCGCCTTTTGCCGCAAGTTCTGCTTCAAGTGCACGCGCTTTCTCATCACTGCTGGCGTATGTGAAAACTACTTTTGCACCTTGCTCAATAAATTTTTCAGCTATGCCTTTGCCAATTCCGCGTGATGCACCGGTGATGATGGCGACTTTTCCCTCGAGTAATTTCATTGTTGTTTGCTTTGATGTGATTGGTCAAATATAAAGTGTGGTTGTCTTTTTCTTTGGTTGAAGACATCACATTCGGTAATGTGAAACCAAAGCGTCAAATAATATGTTGTTACAAATCCGCGGCCTCAGCTATCAGTTCTGCCACATCCTTCACCACGACGTGATTTTCTTTTTCGAAATGTTTAACACCATCTGTCATCATCGTGTTGCAGAACGGACAACCCGCTGCGATCACATGCGGATTAGTTTCCAATGCGTCTTCGGTGCGTTCAACATTTACTTCTTTGTCACCAGGCTCTGCTTCTTTAAACATTTGCGCACCTCCTGCACCACAACACAATCCATTGGCTTTGCTGCGCTTCATTTCCACTAATTCGGCATCGAGTTTTGCCAGGACTTCTCGCGGTGCTTCGTACACATTGTTTCCTCTTCCCAAATAACACGGATCGTGAAATGTGATGCGCTTCCCTTTGAATGATCCACCGCCTTGAATTTGTATGCGGCCTTCGCTGATGAGTTGATTGATAAGTTGCGTGTGATGTATCACATCAAATTTTCCACCCAATGATGGATATTCATTCTTCAACGTATTGAAACAATGAGGACAACCGGTCACGATTTTTTTTACTTCATATCCATTCAGAATTTGAATGTTCTGCATGGCCATCATTTGAAAAAGAAATTCGTTACCCGCTCTTTTCGCTGGATCACCTGTGCATGATTCTTCTGCCCCGAGAATCGCAAATGATACTTCGCAATGATTCAGGATTTTTGCAATCGCTTTGGTGATTTTTTTCGCGCGATCATCAAAGCTTCCCGCGCATCCCACCCAAAAGAGTATCTCAGGAACTTCGCCCGCGGCAAGGCATTCAGCCATTGTCTTTACTTTTAGTTCACTCATTGATTCGCTTTTTTCTTGTACAAATTTCTTTTTTAGTCTTCGACATCAAATCAAAATTCAATCACGCTTTTTCAAATAATTGCGCGAGTGTTTTCATCACTCTTTGAATACTTGAATGACCATTTCCTTTTCCACAAGGTCTGTGAATTTTCCTTCAAATCTTGTTGCACGCACAAGATGATTGTCTATCCAGTGATAATTGCCGCCGCGTGGTTTGCCGAAAATAATGCCGTGATATTTGAATCCACATTTTTTCAGCCAGCGCTCCGTCACTTCTCTGTGTGCTTCTGTTCTTGATGTGAAGAAGAATATAATGTGTCCTTCGTCATACCATTGATTGCATTTTTGAAGAGCATCAGGATAAACAGCAGCGTCTTCCATGCGTTCCGGTTCTTCGTTGGGAATATCTTCTCCGATGGTTCCATCGATGTCTATCAAAAAGTTTTTTACGCTCGCAGGAAGTATCGGTGAAATCCGTTTTCCATCTTCCTGCGCGTCGAGCAATTCTACCATTTCGTTCTTTGTTTTTTTCGGCTTTAATTGTCTTTCCATTTGTCTCTGTCCAGAGCACTCATCGCCCACGGTGCGCCATTGTTTTCAATGTTGTTGAACATTGCGGTTAAGCTTTCCGGTGACTTACTTTCTTCCATGATGAGGTATCTGCGTAAATCGATGATGATCTCCAGTGGATTGATGTTTATTGGACACGCTTCCGTGCATGCATTACAAGTGGTGCATGCCCACAATTCTTCTTCTGTAATGTAATTGTGAAGCAAAGATTTTCCATCGTCCGTGAATGTGCCTTCATTCGCGTCGCGATTTATTCCAACCTCCACGAGTCTGTCGCGCGTGTCCATCATAATTTTTCTCGGCGACAACAATTTTCCGGTTTGATTCGCCGGACATTCTGCCGTACATCTTCCACACTCGGTGCAGCTATATGCATTCATCAATTTCACCCAGCTTAGATCAAAAACGTCCTTCGCTCCGAAGCGCTGAGGAGTGCCATCAGAAGGTGGCGCAACCGCAGAAGGATCGAGCATCATCTTCACTTCATTCGTCACTGATTGTAGGTTATTGAATTCTCCTGCAGGTGCCAATTTCGAATAGTAGGTATTGGGAAAAGCGAGTATGATGTGAAGGTGTTTTGAATACGTGAGATAAACAATAAATCCAAGTATGCCGGTGATGTGAAACCACCAGCAAATTCTTTCGATAAGGATCAGCGATGATGTGGAGAAATGCGAGAATAATCCAACCATCAAGCTGCTTACAGGAAAACTTCCTGCAGTGTGGTAATGTTCTACACCACGTAACTGCAATGTATAGTCGGCGGCATTCATTTTTAGAAAAGCGGCCATCAAACAGATTTCGATGATGAGGATCACGTTGGCATCGGTGCGCGGCCATGATGTCATTTCTTTTTGCCAGAACCTTTTCAACTTCAAGACATTTCTTCTGAGTAAAAATGCAACGCACGAAATCAAAACGAGCACTGCGAGAATTTCAAAACTTCCAATCAGATAATTGTACAGAGGACCAATAAATGACAGCACACGATGTGTTCCGAAAATGCCATCAATAAGAATTTCAAGTACCTCGATATTGATGATGATGAATCCGGCGTAAATGAACAAATGCATGAATGCCGCAAAAGGTCGAGTGAACATTTTTCCTTGTCCCAGGGCAACGCGAAGCATCATTCCCCAGCGGGCGGATGAAGATCCTTCCACCTTGATATCTCTTCCAAGTAGTATGTTTCTTCTTACGAAAGAATATCTCTTATATGAGAAATATCCGGCTACTGCGAGTAATGCGATAAAGATGATTTGTGCAATCATGAATTCGGTTTTTTTTTCTTCGACAATGAAAATATTTTGTCAATATGTCCTACGCAATTTGAAACGAGCGCGACACATTATTGCGGAAAGACTTTTCATTTCTTATTCAAACAAGTTTGGCAATACTTTCACTGAAAAGCGGCAGTTCGTGCATCATTTCATTTACTTTTTTTCTAACTCCCGAAAGAACGTTTTCATTGTCCTTTCCGACAAGTGTTTCGTCTATGAGTGATGCAATGGTTTGCATATCACTTTCCTTTAGTCCGCGAGTAGTAACCGCTGGCGTTCCAATTCGAATTCCACTTGTCACCATCGGCGATTTGTCATCGTATGGCACCATGTTTTTGTTAACGGTGATATCCGCTTTTATCAATGCCGCATCTGCTTCTTTCCCTGAGATGTTCTTATTTCTCAAATCAATAAGAAAACAGTGATTATCAGTTCCGCCACTTACAATCTTATAACCCATTTCAACCAGTGCATTCGATAATGCTCTCGCATTTTTGATCACTTGTTCGCCATAGGTTTTAAATGATGGATCAAGTGCTTCGCGGAAAGCTACAGCTTTGGCAGCAATGACATGCTCAAGCGGTCCTCCTTGCATGCCAGGGAATACACCACTATCGAGTAGCGATGACATCAATCGCAATTCTCCTTTCTGTGTTGTAATTCCGAATGGATTTTCGAAGTCGTTTCCCATCATAATTACTCCTCCACGAGGTCCGCGAAGTGTCTTATGAGTCGTGGTCGTTACTATATGACAATGCTTAATTGGATCGTTGAGCAAACCTTTTGCGATGAGTCCGGCAGGATGCGAAACATCAGCCATCAAGATGGCTCCAACTGAATCAGCAATCTGCCGGAAGCGCTCGTAATCCCAGTCGCGGCTATAAGCAGAAGCACCGCAAATCAGCATTTTTGGTTTTTCTTTTTTCGCAATCGCTTCAACAGTATTCATGTCTACACGTCCGGTTTCGCGATCCACTCCATAGAATGTAGGGCGATATAGTTTTCCCGAATAGTTCACAGGCGATCCATGCGTGAGGTGCCCTCCTTGCGAAAGATCGAGTCCTAAAATGGTATCTCCCGGCTTCAGACACGCAAGCATCACTGCGCTGTTGGCATTGGCTCCTGAGTGTGGTTGTACGTTGGCCCAAACCGCGCCAAATAGCTCTTTCAGACGATCAATGGCGAGTTGTTCCACTTCATCTACAACCTCGCATCCGCCGTAATATCTTTTCTTCGGAAGGCCTTCCGCATATTTATTGGTGAGCACGCTGCCCATCGCCAGCATTACCTGATCGCTGACAAAATTCTCGGAAGCAATCAGTTCGATGCCGTGTAACTGGCGTTCGTGCTCCTTCTTTATCAGGTTGAAAATGGCGGTATCACGCGTACTCATAGTGTCGAATATTTGGACGACGAAATTAAGAGTACTTTGGGCTTTGATGATTCTGTATAAAGTGGAATGATAGTTGAAAACCGCTGCGACCCTTTCAATTCGATTTGAATTGTTCTTTAGAATTAACTTCGCATGGTGATATTTTTTAAACTACGTCTTCAAATTTTGATTTTGTTTTTCGGCCTAGCGTCGATCGAAAATTATTCTGCGCAAGACAATGTGGTGGTGAAGGTTCACTCACTGCCGTCGCCCAACATCAATTGCATTTTCGAGTATTTCTATGAGGAAGGATGGAAAAATCTAACCAGTAAATCTTTTGAACAAGGGGATAAGATTTCCTTGAACATTAAGTTTGAACACACCGGTCAGTATCGCATCAGAATGGCTTCCAACCCTGAGCACTGGGGTGATTTCATCGTTGATATTTCGAAGGGAAATTCACCAGCCCTGAATATTGAAGTGAATTACAATGACCTGAAAAAGCAACCGATTAGAATTGATACATCGAAGGAACATGACGCCTACAGTTCGCTGATGATTGCGTACAACAGTCTTTCTCTCAATCCGGATTCTCTTGAGCGAAACAGTTTGGATTATCTGAAAAAGGAAAGGGAATTTTACTCGCTTTGCGAAAAAACAAGAGCAGAATTTCCGGGAACTTATACCGGCGACGTGTTGGCTAAAGTCTTGGGTGCGCCTATTGCTCCTTTCTGGAAATTTCCGGCGCCTTCTGTGGATAGCCTCCGGGCGTACAATGCAAAGCATGGACTCGATTATTTGAATCTGACAAATCATGATGTGTTTCATCACATTGGATTTGTCAGAAAACTGAATCTTCATTTCAACTATTTTTTCGAGCAGAAAATTACCGAGCAATACATCGATCAGGTGATGGTAAAAGCGTTGGCAGATGATAACGCCACGACTTTTCTTTTCAAATTTTTATTGGATAAAATGATCGCCTACAAGGACGAAAACGGGCTTTCCTATTTGATTACCTGGTATTCTTCTGATTGTGCGGAGGGCGATTTGCTGAACGATGCTACTAAAAATTTACTTCATGCTTTAGAAAATTGCAAGCCGGGTAACAAAGTGGAAATGCTCACTCTTCCTGACATCAATGGAAGGCTGATTGCAATGTCTGATATAGTTGCGAAGAATAAGATTACGCTATTGCTCTTCTGGAAATCGAGTTGCTCGCATTGCAAGGAATTTGAACCGGTGCTGGAAGGAATTTACGAAAAGTATCATCCGTTGGGAGTTGAAGTGTATGCCATCGGAACAGACAAGCAACAAGAAGCCTGGCAATCAGAGATGAAAATTCGGACTTCTGCATGGCCAAGCGTTTTTCTCGCTTTCACCGCACGCAAGGATTTCAGCAAGCGGTTTCCGGTACCAAGCACACCCACTTTAATTGCTGTAGATCAAAACGGAAAAATATTAAGAAGGATGATCATGCGCAGCAAACTCGAAAGTATCCTCGACGAGATGCTGACAGAAATCAAATAGTTTGCTCTTTTTTCTCCTTGGATTAAATCATAACCTTGAATCTTTCACTCAACAATTCATAGCAAAAAACATTCATGAATCAGCTTTCAAAAGAAACCAGTCCTTATTTATTACAACACCAAAACAACCCTGTGATGTGGCATGCCTGGAATGAAAAGGCATGGAAAAAAGCATTGGAAGAAAACAAGCTGGTGCTTGTTTCCATAGGCTACAGCGCTTGTCATTGGTGTCATGTGATGGAGCACGAGGTTTTTGAAGACGAGGAATGTGCATCATATATGAACGATCATTTTGTGTGCATCAAAGTTGATCGTGAAGAGCGCCCTGATGTAGACAGCATCTACATGGATGCCGTGCATTTAATGGGAAGTCAGGGCGGATGGCCACTCAATGTTTTCACTTTACCGGATGGTCGTCCGGTGTATGGCGGCACTTATTTTCCAAAGTCGCAGTGGCTCAATATTCTTGAGAATCTCGTACATATGAAAGTGACAGAACCCGCGAGAATGGAGGAGTATGCTGCGAAGCTGCATCATGGTTTAGGAACATTGAACACGATCGATGACAGCGCAATGAAAATGCCGTTTGATCCGCAATTTGTTGACGATCACGTAATGAAATTTTCTTCTGCATGGGATCTTGAGAAAGGTGGAATGAAGCGTGCACCAAAATTTCCAATGCCAAACAATTACGAGTTTTTGTTGCATCATGGCGTGCTCGCTAAAAATGAGAGTGTGATTTCTTTCGTAAATCACACACTCACGAAAATGGCCTTGGGTGGGATCTACGATCAGATAGGCGGAGGTTTCAGCCGATACAGTGTCGATGATATCTGGATGGTGCCGCATTTTGAAAAAATGCTTTACGACAATGCTCAATTGATTGGTCTTTATGCGAAGGCATTCCGTCAAAGTGGCGATCAACTTTTCCTTGAAACCATGACGCATTCTATAGAATGGGTTGAGAGAGAACTGAAATCGCCGGAAGGACTTTTTTACGCTGCTCTCGACGCTGATAGCGAAGGAGTGGAAGGGAAATTCTATGTATGGACTGAACAAGAACTGAAGAATATTCTTGGAGAGTATTTCGATTTTGCAAAAAAATATTACAGTGTTGGCAATCGCGCTCTGTGGGAACATGATCAGAATATTTTATGGCGACCATTGACCGATATGGAATACATGCAATCAAATTCCATTGATCATATAGGATTACAGAGTCACAAATTGAAGGTGCGTGAACTTTTGATGAACGTGCGTGAAAGTCGCGTAAGACCGGGGCTGGATGATAAATGTATTGCCGGATGGAATGCGATGATGGTGGACGCCTATGTAGAAGCATTTCGCGCAACTGTTGATGAAAGGTATCTAAGATCTGCAGAAGAATTGATGGCGCGCATCAGAAAATATTTTGCTTCTGACATCGGAAAAATTTATCACACCTACACCAAAGGAGTTGCATCGATCAATGGTTTTCTTGATGATTACAGTTGCATTGCAAAGGCGAGTATCAATCTATACGAAGCAGGATTTGATGAGCTGCATTTGAATTTTGCAAAGCAAATGATGGAAAAGGTGGAACAACTTTTTCTCAATGATGACAACGGACTTTTTTATTACACAGCAGCGGATGATGAAGCGTTAATCATGCGTAAGATGGAAGTTCAGGACAATGTAATACCCTCTTCAAATAGTATTACCGCGCAAGTTTTGTTTCGATTATCAAAGCACTTCGAGAATGAAAGATTTGCCACCATGTGCGATCGAATGTTGCAAACGATAATGCCCCAAATAAGCTATGCATCGGCATTCAGCAATTGGTTGATGCTTTACAATGAACTCGGGCGACCCTTTCATGAGATCGTGATTGCCGGTCCGGATAGTCACAAAAAGATGAAATCGATTCAACAAAATTTCATTCCTTCAAGTCTTTTTGCGGCATCAACAACGGAAAGTGAATTGCCGCTCTTTCGGCACCGATTTAGCGCCAAGTCTGCCATTTATGTTTGCACCGGAAAAACTTGTCATGCTCCCGTGGAAAATGAAGACGACGCATTGGCACTTTTGAATTGAAAAGCGAAACATAAGAATGGTGTACAAAGCGATCAACTGGAATTTTGAGAAGCAAATAATAAAGCAATCTGTATTGTGCCTGTTTCTTCTTTTGACTGCGTCATCATTGATGTTTTCTCAGATCATCGACAACCGCAGTGGCAATGCCTTCAAGGATGACATGTTTTTCAGCCAGCAATTTTTGTGGTTGAACAAGATCAAATCTGTTACCGGAATAAAGAGCATCAAACGTCCAAACAGGCCCATTGAGCAGCGTCCTGATATTGTGATTTACAAATTCAATGAAGTAGGATTGCTGAATGAAATCGATCAGGTGACGAGTGTACTACATCTCGTGGATAGCCTCACTATTCAGTACAAAAGAAACGATCTGGGCGAAGTCGAGTTGAAACGTGAAAACGGCTCACGGGGCTATTATACCACCCAATATAACTATGATGAACGTGGAAGATTGATGCGTCTTGATTACGGCAAAGCAGAAAATATTGCACAAGAGAAAGGCAAGCTGATTCCCGGTCAAGTCACAAACATCAATTCTGAGTCATTCGTTTGGACTGACAATCAGAATGGCATCATCCGCAAAAGTAATTTCAACAACTACGGACTTCACTATTCAGATTGGGTAATTACACGCAATGCTGAAGGCTATATTCAAAGTGAAGTGGAAGAATTGAAAATGAGCGGGCGCTCTGTAAGTCGCCTTTACACTTACAACGACAAAGGTTGGATAGATCAGATTGAAACCAAAGACAATCAATCAACAACAGTGAAGCGCGAAGTTTTCAGATATGATAAATTGGGCAATCTGTTGAAACTCGAATTTTTTGAAGGTAGCGAAATGGTGCGCGAAGTGGAAGTGCTTTATACATCAACGATGCTTATAGAAGCTTTTCTGGATCACTACTTGCGAAGTCATGACATTGAAATCACCAAATTCACGTACGAATATTTCAAATAGTCCGTTCCACAGTCATGAATGCTTTCCGCCATATCATCATAATTGTTGTCATTTTATTTTGCTCAACGGAGATGCACGCTCAGCGCAAGAAGGAGAAGAATAAAGTCACGCCTGAGTCGGGTGCAGAAAAGCAGGCCAGCGCGAAAGCCGAAAAGTTGGTCGCCTATGAAGCAGGAAAAAAGCACCACGTGGAAGCACAAGACAAAGCCACCAGGAAACGGATGAAGAAGAACCTGAAAAAAGCGGAGAAGCATTCATGGGGAAAAGATGTTCCGTGGTACAAGCGCTGGTTTAAGAAAAAGAAAAAACAGTAAGCAAATTCGAATCTTCGCGCTACAAATAATTTGAGAATTCTTTATCTCAAATGATATTTCATCAAGCCAATCTCAATAGCAGAAATCAAGCAAAAAGGATGTTCACTTTTCCTGTTGACCGGTAAATTATGCCGATATTCTGTGACCGGTTTTTCCATTCAAAAGCATTTACGACCGTACATTTGACATTGTAGAAGGCAAGGCACGGGTTTTCAGTTGTTTAAGCAAACCGAGAAAAAAGATTTGCAGAAAATGGAAAATCAGATGTTCTTTGCGACCCTTAGATGAATTTTAGTGGGTGATATCGGTTTTAGAATTTGTTCCTTTATCACTCCTGTTTTTTAGACCAGAATAATTTTAATCTCCTTAATCTGTCTGCTATGCAGAAAAAGTTTTACGCCGTACTTGCACTTTTTATTTTAACAGCAGCTACATCATTCGCACAGACGAATATGGGCTCCTTGAAAGGAAAAGTCTTTGACAAAGACAGTAAAGAACCATTGCCGTTTGTGACGGTAATTGTTTTTCTTAACGGAAATACTGTCAATGGAGGAACGACCGACATCGATGGTCAATACTCCATAAAACCACTTGAACCCGGAACGTACGACGTTTCTTTTCAGTTTGTCGGCTACCAGCCACAAACCATAAAAGGAGTGGTTGTTCGTGCTAACAAACTCGAAGAGTTGAATGCAGGAATGCTTGCAGGTCTCGAGTTGACTACGGTTGAGGTTTTTGATTACAAAGTACCACTTATCGATAAGGATGGTGGATCATCAGGTGGAACAATCACCCGTGAAGACTTGCGCAATATGCCAAGCCGTTCTGTTGGCGGATTGGCCACTACTGTTGCCGGTGCAACAGGCACCGACAATGGAATCTCTATTCGTGGAGCACGCGAAGGATCTACTTGGATTTACATTGATGGTATCAAAGTGCGCGGATCCTCTGCTCTTCCAAAGTCTGCAATTGAAGAGATCAACGTAATCACCGGTGGTATCCCTGCGAACATTGGTGATGCAACAGGTGGTGTCATCAACGTTTCACTTCGTACTGCTTCTAAGAAATATACCGGTGGTGTGGAATTGATCACTTCAGGATTTAAGAGTGGAGAAGGCGCCGTTGGACTCGATCGCTATGGATACAACCTAGTTGAAGGATCGCTTTCCGGACCATTGCTTTTCAAGAAGGACGCAGAAGGAAACAAGGAAAGACCTCTTCTCGGATTTTTCATTTCTGGAAATTACACAGACATAGTTGATGGTGATCCACAATACGGTGGATTGATGAAGATGAAGAATTCTTCTCAGGAGAGTTTGTTGACCAATCCAATTCGTCCAAACATTGATCAATTCGGTCAGGTTTCCGGCGTTTTGTACAATGCGGATTTTTTAACCTCCAGCGATTTTGAAAAAGTACGCACACGTTTGAATGTTCGCAATCATGCGGCCAATATTGTTGCCAAGATTGACGTGAATACTTCAGAAAACGTAACGCTGACATTCGGCGGTACTGCGGCTTTCGTTCGTGGTCATGATTTCAACTGGGCCAACACCCTCATGAATTATGGAAACAATCAGCGTTCAACCAATCTTGACTGGAGAGCATATGCAAGATTCAGTCAGCGTTTTAAGAATGCGGAAGGTGAAGAATCATCTTCTTCTAACCTGCGCAACGTTTACTATAGTGTTATGGTGGATTATAGCCAAAACATTCAGCGCAATGAAGACGAAACACATGGCAAGGATTTATTCAAATATGGCCACGTTGGATATTTTGATATCATTCGCGGTAACACTTACGAGCAGATTCCTGGTTCCTACTACAAGCAAACCGGTTTTCAGGACATCAATATTCTCTACCGTCCTTCAGAATTCAATCCTGATCTTGCAGCAATCGACAACCAGTACTTTAGCGGTGCTTCATTCTTTCCAGGGTATCAGACGGCCAACGCCATTATTTACGATGCATCAGGTAATTTGATCACAGATCGAAATCAGATCTTCCTCGACAATGGAGGTCTCATCAATGCAATTGCTCAGAATCCTGTGGGAACATTGAACAACGTAACTGCGGGTAACGGTCTTAGAAATGGTGATGTGGCGCCAAGAACCTACAATTTGTATAATTACATCGGATCGCAGAATAATAATTACGCAACTTTTACAAACAATCAATTCCGTGTTACAGGTAATGGATCTGCAGACATCGGCGATCACAGCATTCAGATTGGATTCGAATATGAGCAACGTAAGGATGCCGGTTTTTCTGCAGCACCAATCGGCCTGTGGAATCTTGCGCGTCTGACTGCCAATTCTCACATTGAAAAAATCAATAACCAAGGCTTTGATTATGATTCTACCATTGTTAAGCGTGGTGATGACTATTACGTTTATTACAACACTGCCGTAGGTGTCACCAATCAGTCCGAATTCGACTATCGTTTGAGAGAAGCATTGGGCATTGATCCGCGTGGTGGCGATTACCTCAACGTTGATAATATGAATCCGGATTTCCTCACTATCGACATGTTCAATGCTGATGAGTTGATGAACGCGGGAAATGACTACGTGTCGTATTATGGATACGATCACCACGGTAATAAATTGACAGGTAAAAAGCCGACGATCGAAGACTTTTTCTCTAAGACATATCAGGTAGGTAACATTAGCTATTTCGCAAGACCAATTGGTGCTTTTGAACCAATTTATACATCGGGATATCTGATGGATAAATTTGCGTTTGATGACCTCATTTTCAATGTCGGTGTTCGTGTCGATCGTTATGATGCAAATCAACCTGTACTAAAAGATCCATTCGTAATCAACCAGGCATTTACGGCCGGTGAAGTAAACAACGTTGGTGGTAATTCAATCACTCATCCTTCCAATATTGGCAATGATTTCGTTATCTACGTAGACGACGTGAATAATCCGACTGCAGTTACCGGTTATCGCGATGGCAACGT